>JAZNHD010000050.1:0-3120 GCA_045576815.1 Eubacteriales bacterium | reverse complement strand
TATTCAACGACAAGTACGAGCTTATTCACACCGCATCGGTGGTTGAGCGTCCCTACAACGTGAAGGAGGTCGACACCACCAACGTAAAAATGATTCTTTATCTTGAAGAGGGTAAGGATTACTATATCGACATTGCGTACTATGATATTTACGCAGAAGGTAAATTTACGTTTACAATTAAGTACATTTCCGAGACTTACGAGCAATTCCATATTGCTTCGCCCGGATACTTCACCTACATCGAAAGCACCACGGGACAGCTCAATCAGACGATTGCCGGCGGCATCGACGTAAAGCTTGGCGAGGACGGATACTATCACGAGCTTCTGGCTGACGGAAGCCTCGGCTCAATAGTCTACGCAGATTTCAAATACGCCACAAGCATTTTCTCACACTCAATTCTTAAAATGATAGAGCTTGACGGCTTTAACTTCACGTACAGCGAAACAGACCTTATCGTTCTGACTAAGCTTGAGGAGCTTAACGGTGACGTTGATGCCTGCCGCGCTTACTACAAGCAGCTCTGGGGTGACAGCTACGCCGAATGGGAAGCTATCTACCAGCTCGAAGAGGTTTTCGCAGGAAAATATCACGGCGGCGGCAAGGACCTTAAAGCAGACATTCTTGCCTACACCGAAAAAATGATTGCAAAAAGCGAGCAGGCACCCGAGCTTGAGGGCTGCGTTGCCGTAGACGAAGGACTTGCAAAGCTCCTTCAGGCTCTTATGGACAAATATTCCCTGAGCGGAGTAAAGAACTCCTGGACTAAGCTTTGTTACTACTATAAAAGCATAGCTCCTTAAGTTAAAGCCCAACAAAAAGAGGTTAAATTATGAAAAAAGTAAATAAAAGTATACTTTTTCTACTATTTATTTGCATTTTGTCAATCACCGCGCTCCTGACTTCTTGTGAAGCACTTTCAAGCCTCCCCTTTCTTGGCGATGGCGATTCTGAGGGTAGCGATTCCTGCAAGCACGAGAGCACCGAATGGATAGTAGATAAAAACGCGACCTGCACCGAGGCAGGCTCAAGACACAAGGAATGTCTTTCTTGTAAGGCTTCGCTTGAGGTTGCTGCAATAGAAAAAACCAAGCACACAGAGCAGCTCCTGCCCGGAACCGAAGCAACCTGTACGGAAAGCGGTCTTTCAGCAGGAAAAAAATGCTCGGTTTGTGAGACCGTGCTCCTTATCCAGCAGACAATATCACCTAAAGGTCACACCGAAGTGACAATTCCGGGCAAGAAGGCAACCTGCACGGAAAAAGGCCTTACCGACGGTAAGAAATGCACGGTTTGCGACACCGTCACACTCAAGCAAGACGAAATTCCCACAGCAGAGCACGTTGCAAGCGACTGGATTATTGATGTAAACGCCGACGTAGGTGTAGCCGGAAGCAAGCACAAGGAATGCCTTGTGTGTAAAAAGCCGCTTGCCACCGAGACTATCCCCGCTCTTCCCGAAAATCACGTTCACGAGGGCTCGGAATGGGTAACCGTAACTCCTGCGACCTGCGAGACAGAGGGCGAGAAGAAATTTATCTGCTCCTGCGGTAAGACAATGGAAAGTGCGCCTATCGGTAAGCTTCCCCACTCAGAGGAGGTTATCCCCGCCGTAAGCGCAACGTGCAAATCAACGGGTCTTACCGAGGGAAAAAAATGCTCCTCCTGCGGTAAAATTCTTGTTCCTCAATCAACCACCGCGAAAGCGCCTCACACCGAAGAGACTGTTTTAGGCGTTGCTCCCAGCTGTACCGAGTCGGGACTCACCGACGGAAAAAGATGCTCGGTTTGTACCGCCGTTACCGTCTCTCAGCTGTTTATTCCCCCGACGGGTCACTCATTTGCAAACGGAACCTGCATTGGCTGCGGCATCAGTGAGCCTTACGGTGTCTGGATTGTTGACGGTCAGGGAAATCCCGTAACCGACGTCATAGTTAAAATTATGCAAAACGGCGAGCAGGTGAAAATGTACCCCTACAAGGGAGAGTTTCTTTCCTTAACACTCGAATCGGGCACGTATCAGATTGAGCTGGACCTCTCTCAGCTGAGCACCTCATACGTCTTTGACGCATCTGCCTGCGAGCTCAGCCCCGAGAAGAGAACGACCACTATACGTCTCTTCCAAACGGCTGCTGAAAGAGAAGAAGCTCTGTTTGTAGGAGCTCCAATCTCAAAGGATTACCCTGCCTATAGCGTAAGCGTCGGAGCAACCAAGGTAGCTCTGACACCGAACGACTACACATTCTTTGTATTCGCGCCTCGCGATGCGGCTATCTATACCCTTACCTACGAATGTGATACCAATCTTCAGATAAGCTACCACGGCGGCACGTTCTTCGTCCAGGGCATCGACCTCACCGACGATTCAAGTGATATTAACAGATATGAAAACGGCATTTCAATTAACGTATACGCAAGTAATCTTGGCGGAGAATACGTTTTTGGTGTCAAGTCAACTGCGGCAACGTCTTGCATTCTTAGTATAAAGAACGTAGGCGACCCCGGAACAAGAATAGAGGACGCTCCTTGGACTCCATATCTTGAGGATACCGAAAAGGTAGAAGAGGGACTCTCTATGACACCCGACGGAACCTATACCTCAATCGACCTTACCGACCTTACCGTTAAGGCAGTATACAATGAGAGCGACGGATATTACCACTTAGGAGCTGAGGACGGTCCCATTATCTTTATCGACCTTACTACGAATTCAAAGTTTGTAAGCAGCATTCAGACGATATGCGGAAATCAGCGAATGGGAGCTTACATTTACGATTCCGACGGAAACGTTGTTGAAAAGCGCAGCTACAACGAGCTCTTTATACAGTACGGTATGCCGAGCAGCGCTGACGTGACTGTTGATTCTCCAATAAGAGTACCCCTAACAGCTAAGCTTGCCGAGGCTATAAAAAGCTTTGGCGAAAAGAATAGCTGGTGGAACCCGGATTCAGAGGCAAATATCTTCACTTCCGTATTGCTGGGCGCTCCGTACAATCGGGAATATGCGTGGCTTCTCTTCTGCGGATACTACGCTTAAGTGACAAAAGTTAACATTTTGTCAACATTTTCTGTTAAAATTATTGCTTTTATTAAATTAAAATGCTATAATTAAATAAAATA
>JAZNHD010000049.1:0-10576 GCA_045576815.1 Eubacteriales bacterium | reverse complement strand
GGACTTGATTCTCGGGCGAACTGCGCCCTGCGGTCATTCACCGGGAAAACTCGTCCACCGGAAGAGTTTTCTACACGGCTCCTACTTCAAGTCCCGTCATACATAAAAGCCAAAAAACAGAGCCACAAGGGCTCTGCCTTTTCACTTGGTGCGGGAGACGGGACTTGAACCCGTACGTTGGAAACACACGCCCCTCAAACGTGCGCGTCTGCCGATTCCGCCACTCCCGCATAACATTAAGCATTATACAATAAATTTTTCGTCTTGTCAAGAGGTTTTTACAATTTTTTTCTATTTATTTTGTTTTTGCGTTCTGATGGACTTAGGTTTCGGCAATCTGCTTTTGAAATTTGTTTTGCATTTAAAAGGCAGCTCTTTGAGCGTTCCGTTGTCGTTGTGTTTTACGGGATTGACAGTATATTCCGAAAAATAAAAAGAGCAGACTGCGTGTCTGCTCTTTTTCAACGTATAAATTACTTAGTTCCGAAAAGGCGGTCGCCCGCGTCGCCAAGACCGGGGAGAATGTAGCCGTGCTCATTCAGGCAGCGGTCAAGCGTGGATACGTAAATCTTTACGTCAGGGTGCGCCTCGGCAACCTTGGTAACACCCTCGGGCGCGCCGATTATTGCCATAAACTTGATGTGCTTGCAGCCGCGGTCCTTGAGAAGCTGAATGGCATCGCAGGCGCTGCCGCCCGTCGCAAGCATAGGGTCAACGACGAAGATGAATTTTTCTTCAATCCCTTGGGGGAGCTTGCAGTAGTAGGACTGAGGCTGGAGCGTTTCTTCATCGCGGTACATACCAATGTGTCCAACCTTAGCAAGAGGGAACAGCACGTGAATTCCGTTAACCATACCAAGCCCCGCGCGGAGTATAGGCACGATGACAACCGCATTGTCACGAACCACGCGCTGCGTGCAAACCTCAAGGGGCGTCTTTACCTGAATTTCCGTCGTGGGAATATCGTCCTTCATAGCCTCGTAGGTCATAAGGGTGGTAATCTCCTCAACAAGCTCGCGGAACTCCTTCATGCTTGTCCTCTCATCGCGGAGAATAGAGATTTTGTGCTTTATAAGCGGGTGGTCAAAGATGACCACGTTATCGTAGTTTTTCATTATAGATAACCTCTTTTATTATTCAGTCTTGTCAGCATTATCCTTTTTGATATTGAGAAGAATGTTGGTAACAATACCAAGTATAAGAGCGCAGGCTATCGTGGTAATGGTAACCTGACCGAAGGAAATGCTGAGACCGCCGATACCCGGGATAAGTATTGCCGAAACAACGAACAGATTTCTGCTGTCGCCAAGGTCAACCTTTTGAACCATCTTAAGACCGGAAACTGCTATAAAGCCGTAAAGTGCGATGCAAACACCGCCCATTACGCAGTTGGGAATGGATGCAAGGAAGGTTACGAAAGGACCGAAGAAGGAAATTACGATAGACATAATTGCCGCAGTCGTAATCGTCACGATGGAAGCGTTCTTCGTAATAGCAACGCAGCCAACCGACTCACCGTAGGTTGTGTTAGGGCATCCACCGAAGAATGCACCTGCAATAGAGCCGACACCGTCGCCTAGAAGAGTTCTGTCAAGACCGGGGTCGGTAAGAAGGTCTCTGCCTATGATAGATGAAAGGTTCTTGTGGTCTGCAATATGCTCTGCAAAAACAACGAAGGCAACAGGAATATAAGCAACCGCAACGGTAGCGATGAATGCGCCGTTTACGTCCGTGATGCCCTTGAACGCCTCAATGAACGTAAAGTCGGGAATTGCAAAAATTTGCATTTCGGCAAAGGCTGCAAAGTTGATAACCTGAAGCGAAATGTTCTCGGTGAGAAGTCCGATAACGGTGAAAATAGAGGCTACAACGTATCCAACACCGATGCCGAGAACAAAGGGAATAAGCTTAGCCATCTTCTTTCCGTAAACAGAGAATACGAATATCGAAAGAAGAGTGATGATACCGCAAATAAGCGCTACGTAGGGACTGCATCCGGAAACCATAGAGGTTTCGTTAACGATTACGCCGTCCTTGATAACAGGAGAAACCACTTCAACCATAACCTTGCCTACGGTGAGGTCGTTAACCGCGTTGACCGCGAGAGAAAGACCGATAAGAGCAACGGTAGGGCCTATAACGACGGGAGGCATGAGCCTGTTAATCCAGTCAACGCCAACGAACTTAACTACGAGCGCGATAGCTACGTAAACAAGGCCTGCAAATATAGCACCGATAATAAGACCGGTGTATCCTGCAGAGGTGGAAACCGCTCCCGCGAACGCTGCACACATCGAACCGATGAATGCAAATGACGAGCCGAGAAATGCGGGACTTCTGAACTTAGTGAAAAGCTGATAAACGATTGTGCCAACACCGGCACCTAACAGTGCTGCGGATTGACTCATACCGTTACCTACGATTGCGGGGACGAGAATGGTTGCTGC
Source organism: Eubacteriales bacterium (assembly GCA_045576815.1). Classification (GTDB taxonomy): domain Bacteria; phylum Bacillota; class Clostridia; order Oscillospirales; family CAG-272; genus UBA1740. The sequence goes on along the minus strand of JAZNHD010000049.1, from coordinate 8,129 downwards.
GAGAATTGCCAGCACCTGCTGGAGTGCAAAGAGGAGCATGTTACCGAATTTTGGTCTGTCGTGAATGTCGTAAACGAGATTCTTTTCCATTTTTAGCCTCCAAAATTTGTGTACGGAGTACGTCTTAACAATAATCCGTCCTTTTTATTTTACCACACTGTTCGACCGAAGTCAACCTGCTTTGACAAAATATGCGCTGTTAATTTTTGTTTCCTAAATCCTCCGTCGGTACTTGACTGACGGGCGGCTATGTGTTAAAATGTTTATAAAAGATTTATAAGAGGTAAAAGAAGAAAATGAAGTTTGGTATGCCCACTCTCGTCGAGTGCCGTGATATATTTGAGTGTCGTGACGCTGCTAAAAAATACGGTCTCGATTTTATAGAAATAAATATGAGCTTCCCACAGTATCAGCCGCATACTCTTGATGCGACAGCACTCACACAAATCACGAAAAGTGACGGTATCTTATATACCATTCATGCCGACGAAATGTTAAACCCTTTTGACTTTAACCCTGCGGTTTCGGAATGCTACTTCGGTGTTATGCGCGACACAATCCGCTTTGCTAAGGAGATAGGCGCACCCGTTATCAATATGCATCTTCTCAAGGGAGTATACGTCACGCTTCCGGGTGAGGTGATTCTGCTTTCAGATGTGTATTTTGAAGAATACAGAGAAAAAGTTGAGAAGTTTATAAAAATGTGTGAAGAAGAAATAGGCGATTCGCGCCTCAAGGTGTGTATCGAGAATGTGGATTCAAACGCGTTTACGAAAAGTCAGCTTTCCGTTTTGCCCCTTTTTATGAAGAGCTCCGCCTTTGCTCTTACGCTTGATACGGGGCACGAGCTTTGCCTCTCGGCAGTGGATGCTCCGGTCTTTTCCGAGTATCCCGAAAAGCTAATTCATTTACACCTGCACGATGCAAGGGGGAAGAGTGCGCACCTACCTCTTGGCACGGGCAACGTGGACATTAAGGATAAGCTTTCAAAGCTTTGTGGCGATACCTGTCTTATCGAGGTAAAGACACTTGCAGGGCTTTCGGAGAGCGTTGAGTATATGAAGCGTGAAAAAATTATGAAATGAGGCTTTTATCATGAACGGTAAGGAAAGATTTATCGAAGTCTACAGTAAATACATAAAGCGCGATGGCGCAGATAAGCTGCTTGAGTACCTTCTCTCGTCGGCATCCGATTTTTTTGTAGCGCCGGCAAGCGCGCGCTTTCATTCTTCCTACGAGGGCGGACTCGTTGACCATTCCTTAAACGTCTACGACTGTCTTAGGTCCTATCTCTTGTCGGATAGGGTAAAGGAGCATTTCGGCTTTGAATATTCCGAAGAGAGTATAGCAATAGTCTCGCTCCTTCATGACCTTTGCAAGGTAAACGTTTATAAAAAGGGGTTCCGCAACGTAAAGGACGAGCGCGGCACGTGGCAGAGGGTTGACACCTTCGAATATGACGATAAACTCCCTTACGGTCACGGTGAAAAGAGTGTTTACATTATCTCCGGCTATATGCGCCTGACACGCGAGGAGGCTTTTGCGATAAGGTATCATATGGGTTATTCTTCAACCGAGGACCCGAGGAATGTCTCGGCAGCTTTCGAGACCTTCCCGCTCGCCTTTGCCCTCTCCACAGCTGACAGCGAAGCAACCTACTTCCTCGAATCCGATAAGTACAAAAAGCAGGAAGGTTGATTTTCGCATAGAAGCGCTCCCAAAAACAAAAACGGCACCCACACGGAGTGCCGCTTATGAGCAAGCTCAACGCGCTCTGCGGCTCAAATGCGACCCCCGCGAAGTTCGTCGCAGTGTTCGCACCGACCGACTGTACCAATAAAAAATCCGAGCAAAAATTAGGTACAGAAGAAGGTACAGAATTTTAATTTATCCCGTGAACGAGTGGCAAAATGCACAAAAAACAACATATAAAATGCACGAAAACAACAAAAATCCGAGGTTTTTACCTCGGATTTTTTATTGGCGCAGAGGGAGGGATTCGAACCCTCGTGTGGTGTTATCCACAAACTGATTTCGAGTCAGCCCCGTTATGACCGCTCCGATACCTCTGCATAAATATGATGCAATAGTTTGCATCATATTTATGCACAGCCCTCTGAGAAGAGGCTCAATGAGCTACGCTCATTGAATCCGCTTCGCATATCCCACCGAAGCGTGTCAAGCTCGCTTGTAAACGCAAGGTGTGGATATATTCACCGTAGGTGAAATACCTCTCTGTGATGCAACTATATACATTTTTAATTTGCGGAATTTTGATAGAAAACTGTCTACCAGCCTTCAAAAAATCCTCACTTAAAATCCCGAAAAAGTGAGAGTTTACAAGGGACTCTAGAGCCGAAATAGTGACGAAACCGAGTTTCTTTAGAGTTAGCCCCGTTATGACCACTTCGCATATTCCACCGAAGCGTGTCAAGCTCACTTGTAACCGCAAGGTGTGAATATGTTTGGCAAGGCGAAATGACTCTGTATGTTACATACTGTAACGTTTTCGCCTGAGTAAAAGAACCAAGCCTATTGATTATACCACACAAAACGAAAAAAATCAATAGGCTTAGAGATATTTTTTGTTTTTTTGAAAAATCTATCAAATTTTCATCATCACAGGATTCGTAAGTATGTGGGAATCGGGGTCGGAGACCTCGATTGCTTCGGTGCGGATGAAAATATCCTCGTCGGTTATGCCGCAAGAAGCGTCGGTGCCGACTGCGGTTTTTATAAGACCGCGCGAGGTAAAGAACTTAATCTTGCACTCGCGGTTTACCGAAACAGACATCGTCTTTTGGGTCACGGATATGTCGGAAAAGCGAAGCCCTGTGTCTTTGATTTGCATATAATAGCTTCCGTCACGGTAAGCCTTGAGGCAGGCGTGTTCAGTAAATTCGGGGACTAAAAGGACGTTTGAGCCCCAGTTGTTCGTTGGCATCTGCCAGTCAATAGCTGCAAAGCCCCAGCAGCGTCTGCCGGTCGAGAGGAGTCTATCCCAAAGCTCGGTGTAGAAGAGCGGCTGATAATTACCGTTTTCATCTCTGCCCGCACCGTCGCGGTTGTAAATCTCAATGCCAAGAACCCTCTCGTCGTGGTCAAGCATTTCTGTGTAGGTGGGAATACCGAGGTTGTAAGGACCGCCGGGGTGATTTATCGTGATACCGCCGCCGTCCTCGAATTGCAGCTCGGATAAAATCTCATCAAAAACACTCTGCCAAGTCGTAGTAGCACCCTCTGTATGTCCGTGCCCCTTGGCAAAGCTGCCGAGCGAGCAAAAGTGCCCGGCACCGCCGAGATTCGTGGTATAAACCTTCTCGGAGTTCGGACTGCCTACAACGTCCTCGGGGACGTTCGCAAAGAACTTTTTGAGAGGATAGGTCGGTACTGACGGCTGATAATTGGTTGCCGCCACGTGCTTGAAGCCTTCCTTTATTGCTGCCTCGAAGCTGCTTTGGTTGTGTAGGTGCATATGCGACATAGATTTCACCTGAAGCACAGCTTCGAAATTCACGTTTCTATAAGGGTTTAACATAGCTTTCCTCCGTGAAAATGAGGGATTTTATTTGCAAAAATTATCTATGTAGCTATCAATTGACGCCTTGATTATCTTTATAGCTTCGTCACGGTCCTTAACCTCGTTTACTGCCGTCGTCTTATTCTCAAGATTTTTATAAACCGCAAAGAAATGGCGCATTTCCTCAAAAATATGCCCCGGAAGCTGGTCTATATTTGTGTAGTGATTGTAGGTCGGGTCGTTATAGGGAATAGCAATAATCTTCTCGTCGTTTCTTCCGTTATCAATCATTGAGATAACGCCTATGGGATAAGCGCGCACAAGCGACATAGGCTCAAGCGGCTCAGAGCAGAGAAGAAGCACGTCAAGCGGGTCGTTGTCGTCGCCGAAGGTGCGGGGTATAAAGCCGTAATTTGCGGGGTAGTGCGTTGAGGTGTACAGAATTCTGTCAAGAATTATATAACCCGTCTCCTTATCAAGCTCGTATTTTTTCTTGCTTCCTTTTGAAATTTCAACTACGCAGATAAAGTCCTCTTCGGTAATCCTTTTCGGTGAAATATCGTGCCAGATGTTTGACATTCGTTTGGTCCTTTCCTTGTAATAACAATATTTTATCACGCGCGAGTCGGATTGTCAATAGCGGGCATGCCCTCTTTAATTGCATCTTCAATGAAAAAGATGTTGACATATCAACTTCTTTGTGTTATAATGGAAGCGTTGAGGTGTAAATATTTTACGTATTGTATTAGAGTTATCTTAAAGCACCTCGGGAGGTATCACTAGGGTGATAAAAAGATTTGTGAGGTTTTCCTTCGCTATTTCGGAAATACACCGACATTTACACAAAATAATGTCGGATGAGATGCGTGCGCTTGGACTTCGCGGTCCTCATGCCGTTTATCTTACAAGGCTTAATATGTGTGGGGAGAGCATCACGGCTGCTGAGCTTGCGCGCATTTGCGATAAGAACAAGGCTGACGTATCGCGCGCAATGGCTGAATTTGTCGAATCGGGGATTATATCCCGCACCGGTGGAGAAAATTTCTATCGGGCAAAAATTGCGCTTACCGAAAAGGGCAGAGCGGCTGCTGAAAAGCTACGCGAGCGCACAAGACTCGCGGTTGAGCTCGTAGGCGAGGGGCTTTCTGAGGAAAAGCGCGCGGTTTTTTACGAGGCGCTCGAGCTTATAGCCTCAAATTTGGAAAAAATCAGTGAGTGCGGCTTACCTACCGCTTAATTATTAAAGGCTTCTAGAGAACTTTTGAGTAGGAGAATTAAAATGAGAGATTACGTTATATATACAGATTCGTCGGCTGATATTTCACCCGAAATTCTTAAAGAGTGGGGCGTTTTTTATACCTCGCTAACATTCCGCTTTGGTGATTCGGAGCGCGAGTTTTCGAACGGCGATATGGAAATCGGTGATTTCTATAACAAGATGCGCGAGGGCGGCGTCGCAAAGACAGCAGCGGTCAACTCTGAGGTGTTCCGCGAGGCGTTTGAAAAAATTCTTAAGGACGGACGCGACGTTCTTTATATAGGCTTCTCGTCAGGTCTCAGCACTACCTACAACTCTGCGAGAATTGCGGCAGAGTCGCTACGCGAGAATTATCCCGATACAAAGATAGTTACAGTCGACAGTCTTGCCGCGTCAGCAGGCCTTGGTATGCTCGTGCGTCTTGCCGTTCTTAAGAAGGAAGAGGGACTCTCTATAGACGAGACAGCGGCTTATATCGAATCCGTTAAGCTGAACCTTTGTCACTGGTTCACAGTTGACGACCTCGTTTATTTAAAGCGCGGCGGCAGGGTGAGTCCTACAGCGGCCTTTGTCGGCAATCTTCTTGGTATAAAGCCGGTGCTTCACGTAGATAACGAGGGCCATCTCGTAAATGTTTCGAAGGTGCGCGGCAGACTCGCGGCAATAGCCGCTCTTGCAGAAAAGCTCGTAGCTACGGCAGATAATTCGCTCCCGGGTCTCGTATATATCTCTCACGGCGATTGCAGAGCCGACGCCGAGCTTCTCGCCTCTATGATAAAGGAAAAGTGCGGACGTGATACCGAAATTATCACCGACGTAGGTACAGTTATCGGAGCGCATTCCGGCCCCGGTACTCTTGCACTCTTCTTTCTTGGAAAAGAAAGATAACTCGGAGGTTTAATCATGGCTCCAATGTTTAAAGACAAAAAAGAAGCAAAGAAGACGGCAGCACCGAAGCCTAAAAAGGCGGAAACCAAGAAAAAGTCAGATACAAAGAAAAAGGCCGCGAAGCCGAAGACGGAAAAGCCAAAAACGGAGAGCAAGTTTAATTTCAAATACCTCGGCGGTCTCCTTTTTGCCAAGATGGCAAGGGGCGGTGCAACCGAGCTGCGCACCAATGCTGATGAGGTAAATAAGCTAAACGTTTTCCCCGTGCCCGACGGTGACACCGGCGATAATATGCGTATGACTATCGAGAGCGGTATTGCCGCTATAGAAAACCTTGATTCAGACGATATTGCGGAGGTTATGAAGGTTTTCTCGCACGGTATGCTCCTTGGCGCAAGAGGCAACTCCGGCGTTATACTTTCTCAGCTTTTTGCAGGTATTTCAAAGGGCCTTAAGAGCTCGAAAAAGGCTGACCCCATAGAATTTGGTAACGCGCTTAAAATGGGCGTTGCGCAGGCTTACACCTCGGTTATGACACCTACTGAGGGTACGATACTGACTGTTGCTCGCGAGGCTGTTGAATACGCCGTTTCGCGTATCACTCCAAAGAGTACAATAAGGTCGCTCTTTTCCGACCTTGTAAAAGAGATGCACGCATCTCTTGACCGCACACCCGAAATTCTTAAGGTCTTGAAGGAAGCGGGCGTTGTAGACTCCGGCGGAGCAGGACTCTTCTATATAATGGACGGCCTTAACCGTGTCTTAAACGGTGAGGAGATTGTTGATACCGCACCCGAGATGGAGACTCCCAAGCCGATAGCTTCTACCACAGGCTTTGGCCCCGATAGCGAGATGACCTACGGATATTGCACCGAGCTTTTAGTTCAACTGCAGAATAAAAAGTGCGATATAGACGCCTTTGATATCGAGACGCTGAAGACTTTTCTCGCAAGCGTCGGTGATTCTGTAGTGGCATTTAAAACCGAGAGCATTGTAAAGGTGCACGTTCATACAAAGACACCCGAAAAGGTGCTTGAGCATCTTCGCACATTTGGAGAGTTCGTTACAGTTAAAATAGAGAATATGTCGGTGCAGCATACCGAGATTTCGAACGAAAGTGAAAAGGTGGGAGAAAAAACCGAGCAGAACAGCGCCCCGAAGAAAAAATACGGCATAGTGGCGGTCAGCAACGGTGATGGAGTGTCAAATCTTTTCAGAGAATTCGGAGTCGATGAGATAGTTGACGGCGGTCAGACCAACAACCCTTCAACGAGCGATTTTATCGATGCTTTTGGACGCATTAACGCTGAGGAAATTTTCGTTTTGCCAAACAACTCCAACATCATTATGGCAGCCGAGCAGGCAGCAGAGCTTTACGAAAACGCTAGAGTTCACGTAATTCCCGCAAAGAATATCGGTGCCGGTTACGTTGCCGTTTCCTCTGCCGATTTATCTACAGAGTCCTCGAATGAGATAATTGCAACGATGAACGAGGCAATGAGCAGGATTGTTACAGGCTACGTTTCTCCCGCTGTGCGCGATGCCGATATGAACGGCGTGCACGTTACCGAGGGCGACACTATTGGTATTATCGGCAAGGAGATTGTCGTTTCCGAGTCAGAAAGGAGCACTGCGTCCGAGAGACTCGTTGATACGCTTCTCACCGAGGAGCGCACGATGCTTACCGTCTTCACGGGCGTCGATGCCACTGAGGACGAGGCGGCAGCACTCCTTTCCTACACGGCGGTGAAGCACCCTCTCGTCGAGGTTTACTTTATCCCCGGCGGCCAGGAGATTTATCCTTACATTTTCGTCGCGGAATAACTTTTTAAATAGCGCCTCGCACGGTTACGCGCGAGGCGCTATGCTTTTCTAAATAAAAAGCCGATACGGAAACCCGTATCGGCTTTTTTATCAAGTTAAAATCAGAAGTTAAACTTCTTTCTTGCGGTGTAGCTGGTGTGGAGCGCGTGGTGCGCAGCGTGACAGCCGTAGCCGCCCTTGAAGTAGTTGTCATAAACCTCTTTGATAACCGGATTCTTGTGAGACTTTCTAACAGTCATCGCTTTATCCTGGTCGTAGAGAGCCTTTGCTCTTACAGCCTTGAGGTCAACGGTGTCGCGTACGTGCTGAGGCTGGATAGGCTGACCGCCGCCGTTTACACAGCCGCCGGGGCAACCCATAATCTCAACAAAGGTCCAGTCAGCCTCGCCGCTTGCAATCTTGTCCATAACGAGCTTTGCATTAGCAGCGCCCGAAGCAACGGCAACCTTAATCTCCATACCTGCAATGTTGTAGGTAGCTTCCTTAAGGCCTGCAGTACCGCGAACCTCGTGGAACTCGATTGTGTCGTTGTCCTTGCCGGTGAGAACGTCGTTAGCGGTACGGAGAGCTGCCTCCATAACGCCGCCGGTCGCGCCGAAGATAACTGCAAGTCGGATCGTAGCCATGTCGTTCTGTGAG
>JAZNHD010000048.1:0-7209 GCA_045576815.1 Eubacteriales bacterium | reverse complement strand
AATTGTCTTCCTAAGACCGCTTGGCCTCCGACTTGGGTAAGGTTTTCGGGGCGGAAGACAGTGTCAGCAATCTCGGATATTCTCTCCGGGGTGATTTTACCGTAAATCTCAGCTCTTTCCTCGATGCTTTTATAGCCCTCGCACATCACATGATTATCGTACGCAAAGGTAAAATTCGTATCACGGGGGTCGTCATACAGCATTTTTGCATTGTCTACATATCCTGCCTTCATAATGGCCGACTCCGGAAGCGGTGTCTTGGCAATTTCAGCAAGAAGTCCGAGGGAAAGCTCCACAGAATCGTAAAGCTTAGCTTCCTTGACCTCATAGGTGATAGCAAGACTGCCTATGTTCTTATATCTCTCCACAGCGCCGGTTACGTCGTAGCATAAGCCTCTTTTCTCGCTCATTTCAATAAAGAAGCGCGAGTTATAGCCACCAAGGAGAATGTCGTAGAGGATATCGCACTCAGCGCTCCCCACAAGACTCATATCAAGGTCAAAATTTAATCTCACCATCGTAAAATCAGCGCCCTTGACGTAGACCTCACCTTCTCTTTTTCCGAATTTTTCGCACACGGGTGCCTCGTTGGTGTGTTTCTCACCCGAAAAAACCTCTGCCCGACCAACAAGCTCAGTAAGCGACTCAAGCTCATCGTCAGAGAATGAACCGGTCACGTAAACAAAAAGGTTTTCCGGTGTAAAAATACTCTTTCTGTACCTTTCAAGCCGTGCGCGAGTTATGGCGGACACTGTACTGGCAGTACCCGTAATAGAGCGTGCAAGCGACGTGCCCTCGTGTACAATACCCGCGGCAAAGGTTGAAAGCGAGCTTTTATCATCCGACTCTCTGATTTCTGCCTTTATCCTGTCACGCTCGGCAGAAATCTCAGCGCTCGGCAGCGTTATCGGAGAAAAGAGCCTCGATAAAATTTCAGCACCGTAAATGAACTTTTCCTTTGCTCCCGAGACGTAAAACTGTATCATCTCGCTAAAGGTGGATGCATTGAACTCAATGCCGTGCAAATCGAGCGTTGGATAAAGCTCTCCGCCCATAAGAAAATTCACGTTTCTTATTGCAACGTGCTCAAGAAAGTGGGTTATTCCAGCATCTCTTTCGGACTCGTACATGCTTCCGGCGCGAACAAAAAGGGATATAAAAAAGCTATGCACTGCGGGATTTTTATATCCGTATATCTTTATTCCGTTTTTAGCCGTTATACAACGCTCAAACTCCATTTAGCACCTCTTTTTAACACGGGTCATAATATTATTTGCCGTACCTTTATTCCGATTAAAGAGAACCGTGACACTGACGGTATTTCATACAATCCAAATGCTCGTATTAAAAGCACTGTTGTTAATTATATCACACGCTTAAATGCTTTGCAATAGTTAAAATATTTTTATCTGGTATTTTCAATTTTAAAACCCTTGCGCTGCCGTTAGAAAAAATTGGTTGACAAAGTTAGCCTTTTGGTGTACAATATACAGAGCTATAAGAGAGGATTGGTTTATGCTGCCACAAGGCTTTAAGGAAAAACTCGAGGGGCTTCTCGGAGATGAATACTCGGCATTTGAGAAGGCGCTCTCCGCTCCGCCTGTACGCGGAGTAAGAATAAACAAAATAAAAGCCAAAGGCAAGCTCGATATTTCAGATGCCGAGCTTTTGCCGCTCTCATATATCGATGGCGGTTATATTCTCTGCAGCGGTGACAGTATAGGAACGAGTCCCGAGCACCATGCGGGTATGATATACGTACAAGACCCCGGAGCTATGGCAACAGTGAGCGCTCTTGACGTAAAGGATGGCTGGTGGGTGCTCGATGCATGCGCTGCTCCCGGTGGTAAATCCTCGCAGCTTGCCGAAAAAATAGGCAAAAACGGCTTTCTTTTATCCAACGAATACGTACCGAAGCGCGCAAAAATTCTCGTAGGAAACCTCGAAAGACTCGGAGCTACAAACACCGTAGTAACCTCGCTTGATACGAGTGAGCTTGCAGGTCTTTTTTCAGAGTCGTTTGATCTCGTACTTTGCGACGCGCCCTGCTCGGGTGAAGGAATGTTCAGAAAAAGTGAAGAGGCAAAAGACGCATGGAGCGAGGAAAACGTGCTGCTGTGTGCAAGGAGGCAGAGTCAAATACTTGAAAACCTCTCATCGCTCGTAGCGAGCGGCGGATACCTGCTTTACTCAACCTGCACCTACTCACCCGAGGAAAATGAGATGGTCGTAGATGCCTTTCTCTCCTCGCATAAGGAGTTTTCTCTTGTGCCTGTAAAGGACGAGCTCATCTCTGTGACGGCAGACGGCATAATTCCGGTCGGCAGCACAAGAAGAGAGCTTGCTATGACAAGACGATTTTACCCTCACAAATCTCCGGGCGAAGGCCAGTTCATAGCGCTCCTCAAAAAGCAGGAAAAACAGGCAAAAAAGAAAACTATACTTTACAAAGAAACGGTTTCAACACCAACTAAAAGCGAAATAGCAACAGTAACATCTTTCTTAAATGATGTAATGTGCGACGTACCGAAGGGTAGACTGGTAAAGCAGGGAGCTTACGTATCACTCGTCTCACACGACTGCCCCATTCCGCCGCACTCAGTATTTATGCCCGGTGTTTTACTCGGCGAAATTAAAAAAAGTGTTTTTCATCCCCATCATCACCTGTTCTCTGCATACGGTCACCTTATGAAAAGAAAAATCGACTTAGAAGAAGGTGACGAGCGCATTAGAAAGTATCTGAGAGGCGAAGAAATCGACGCACGGGGTGCCACCTCTCCAGGATTTTGCTCAGTTTGCTACAAGGGTGTAGCCCTCGGCGGCGGCAAATGCGTGGGTGACAAAATCAAAAACCACTACCCAAAGGGTTTAAGAAATAATTAATATAAAAGAGGAAGAAAAAATGGAAAAAATTCTCGCAACCGTAAACGGTATGCCCATAACCGAGGCAGACGTTGACAAATTTATCGCAGGCCTCGGCTCAAGGGCGGCAACCTACAACAGTCCGGAGGGCAAAAAGGTAGTGCTCCAGCAGCTCATAAACAACAAGCTCCTTTTACTCGACGCAAAGAGAAATCTCCTTGAAGCAGAAGCAGAATTCAAGGCAGAGCTTGCAAGACTGCGCGACAGCCTGCTCGTAAGCTACGCAAGCGAAAAGGTTATTTCAAGCGTCAAGGTTACCGACAAAGAAGCACTTGAATACTATGAGTCAAACAAAGAAAAATTCACAACCGGCGACAGTGTAAATGCAAGCCACATTCTCGTTGAGAGTGAGGAGCTTGCAAATGAGCTTATCGGAAAAATCAACGCCGGCACCGTCACATTTGAGGATGCGGCACGTGAATACTCCTCCTGCCCCTCAAAAGAAAACGGCGGAAGCCTCGGTGATTTCAGCAAAGGTCAGATGGTTCCCGAGTTTGACAGCGCAGTATTTTCAATGTCCCCCGGTGAGCTTTCAAGCACTCCCGTAAAGACACAGTTTGGCTACCACATAATTAGGCTTAACTCTAAATCAGACAGTGAGCTTATGCCCTACGACAGCATCGCAGCAGACATCAAGGATGCACTCCTTGGAGAAAAGCGCCGCAAGGCATACGAATCTAAAATCAACCAGCTCAAAATTCTCTACCCCGTCGACGTAACGATATGACAGACGAGCGCGAGATAGCCAAAAACAGATTTATAGAGTTAGCAAAGAAGGCATATAACTCGGACATTTTCACCTTCACCGACTTTCTCGGTCATGCGGAGCAGGACGCGTTTTCCGAGGTGAAAAACAAAATCTATCCTACGCAGTACACCGAGTTTGGCGGCGCACCCGGCACGGAGCGTGTTATGGTTCGTTTCGGCTCGCCCAACGAGCTGGGATACGAGGTCCCTTTTCCGATAATTACACTTAAAATTGAGCCGCTGTCGCAGAAATTTGCCGACAAGCTCTCTCACAGAGATTTTCTCGGCACGATTTTAGGTCTTGGAATAGAGCGCTCAAAGCTCGGTGATATCGCGATAATAGACAACGTAGGCTACGTCTTTGTCTACGAGGATATTGCGGATTATATACTCCGCGAGCTATCGAGAATAAAGCACACCGACGTGAGTGTCGCAGTTGTTAACGATTTACCCGCGGGCAGCCTCTTTCGCACCGAGGAAAGACGGATACAGCTCACAAGCGAAAGAGTTGACGCAGTTATCGCAAAGGCGTTCGGCCTCTCGCGCGACGACGCTCAGTCGCTCTTTAAAAAGCGTCTTGTTTTCGTATCGGGAAGAGAGATAAGCTCTCCGTCATATACTCCCAAGGAGGGCGACGTCATCAGCGTAAGAGGATACGGCAGAATGATTTACCGCGGTCCTGATTCTACAACCCGAAAGGGAAAGCTAAACGTAAAAATAGAGATGTACGTATAAAAAACCACCGATTTTCAATTGAAAATCGGTGGTTTTTCTTTGTTTTGTACCACTTTATGAAAAAATTATCCTCTCTATATCGGATGCCTTTTCAGCAAAGGTGTCAGCCCCCGCACAAATAAGCTCCTCCCTGCTTCTGAAGCCCCACAGTACAGCAATACACTTCCCTGCTCCAAACTCACTTGCAAATTTCACGTCAACCTCTGAGTCTCCGACATAACAAATTTCATCCGCTCGGCAGCCGAGAATTTCAGGTAAATCTCCTATCGCCTCACCTGCAGGCTTCAAGGGCACGCCATCCTTGGCACCGCGGCAAACGGAAAATCTATCGCCAAAGAAAAACCTTGCCGCCATTTTCGTTGCGGTATCGGGTTTATTAGAAATGACCGCAATAGCCATACCGCGAGAGGTGAGTGAGTCGAGCAGCTCGGAAATCCCAGGATAAACCGTAGTAAGATGATACGGGTCACTGTCGTAATCCGGTCTATATTCCGAAAGCAGTCTCTCGGTGATAGCAGCATCGTCAATTCCGCGATAGCGAAGCGCTCTTTCAATAAGCACGCGTGCACCGCTGCCAACGAAGCGCTTGCATTCTTCCGAGCTTACGGGCTCAATATTATGACGGGTAAGCGTTCTGTTAAGATAATAGGTTATGGTCTCTATCGTATCAAGAAGAGTTCCGTCAAGATCAAAAACAAAGGCTTTTATCATATCTAATCCTCTAATTTATTTTTGTCAGCTTTGCAAAGGTTGCCATCAGTTTTTTCGTGCTGCCGGAGTCAAATTTCACCTCGTAGAGCACGTCGCCGCCCAAATCCCTTGCCGACATTACAACACCCGCGCCAAACATTGCGTGAGATACGCGTGTACCGGGTGCCAGCTTCTCTATACCGTATTCGGCCGCGCCGGTAGTTCTCTTTTTTGCCGAAATCTCCGGAGCGCGGCGCATCTCGGAAAAGGTCGCACCACCGATACCAAGGGCTCTGTTTTTAGGCGCTATTGCAGCGCTCTCTCTGCTGTGCCTCGGCCCGTCAATAGCAATAAGATTCTCAGGAATTTCATCCTTGACAAATCGAGACAAGGGCGCGTTGCTCGTTTTACCGTACATCATACGGCTCTTTGCGTGAGTGATAACAAGCTTTTCCTTAGCACGGGTTATGGCTACGTAAGCAAGACGGCGTTCCTCACTCATCTCCGCCTCCTCGCCTATACTCTGCTGCGACGGGAAAACTCCGTCCTCAACACCGGCAAGGAATACCACAGGAAACTCAAGTCCCTTTGCCGCGTGAATGGTCATAAGAACGACGGCATCCGCATTTTCGTCATATTTATCTACGTCGGTAATAAGTGAAATTTCCTCAAGGAAGCCAACAAGCGTCGGCTCCTCTCCTGCGGTCTCAAGTCGCGACTCGTACTCAACCGCAGCACTAACAAGCTCCTCGACATTTTCAATTCTGCCCTCACCCTCAAAGCCCTCACTCTTTAGCATATCTCTGTATCCGCTGCGTAAAAACAGCTCGGTTATAATTTCCGAGGGGAGTGTCTTTTCTGCCCTTACGTCCTCTATAAGCGCAACGAAGGCCTTCAGCTTCTCGGCACTTTTTGAAAGCGCGATAAATTCATCCGCGCGCGACATAACGTTGTACATCGTCGTACCGAGAGTAGCAGCAATATCCTCAACGGCCTCAACTGTTGCATTACCGATTTTTCTTTTCGGCTCGTTTATAATTCTTTTAAGACGAAGGCTGTCGCTCGGAGAGGAGACAACGGACAGATAGGCGACCATATCCTTTATTTCCTTACGGTCGTAAAAGCCCATATCGCCGACAACTCTGAATGGCACACCGCTTTTAGCAAAGCTCGTCTGAAGCGAGCGGCCAAGCGCGTTTACGCGGTAAAGCACGGCGTGGTCGGAATATCTCCGTCCCTCCGACTTAACCCCGCGGGAAATTTTGTCTATTATGTATCTGCCCTCGTCATTTTGGTCAAAGGTCTCTCGCAAAACAATCGGCGCACCGGCACCCTTATCGCACCAGAGGCTCTTGTCGTGGCGGTTACCGTTATGACTTATAACGGCATTTGCCGCATCGAGAATATTCTTCGTTGAACGGTAATTCTGCTCGAGCTTTATCACCGTCGCGTCAGGATAGGTTTTATCAAAATTAAGAATATTCTCAATAGTTGCGCCGCGGAATTTATATATACTTTGGTCGTCGTCGCCGACCACCATGATGTTTCGGTATCCGTCGGACAAAATCTTTGTAAGAACAAACTGCGCGTAGTTTGTATCCTGATACTCGTCGACGAGCACGTGACGGAACTTATGCTGATAATACTCACGCACGTCGGGAGCGGTATCAAGAAGCTCTACGGTTTTCATTATTATATCATCGAAATCAAGCGCGTTATTCGCCATCATCTTCTTCTGATAAAGCTTGTAGATTTCGGAAATGTATTTTGAGCGTGGATCACGCGTTATCTCATAATCGTCAGGGCCGATAAGCGTATCCTTTGCCGAGCTTATCGCATCGCATACAGACTTTGGCGCAAGGAGCTTTTCGCTAATATTAAGCTCCTTCATACAAAGGCTGACCATACGCTTCTTATCATCGGTATCGTAAATTGAGAAGCCCTCCTTATATCCGACAAGCCCGCCGTGACGGCGAAGAATCCGCACGCAAATCGAATGGAAGGTGCCTGCCCAAATGGAGTCCGCAATCTCAGTGTCGCCGAAGGTTTTGAGAAGTCTTTCCTTTATCTCCTTTGCCGCCTTGTTCGTAAAGGTTATGGCAAGGATATTCCAGG
>JAZNHD010000047.1:0-8781 GCA_045576815.1 Eubacteriales bacterium | reverse complement strand
CGACGGGGCGCGCGGCATGACGGGCGCAATTGAGAGGGCGGAGGAGCTTGTGCGCGAGATACCGGGTGCTTTTATCCCTTCGCAGTTTGACAATCCCTCGAACCCTGCGTCGCATTTTGACACGACGGGTCCTGAAATATGGGAGGACACGGAAGGTGCGGTTGATATTTTCGTGGCAGGTATTGGTACGGGCGGCACTGTAAGCGGTGTCGGACGCTACCTGAAGTCTAAAAATCCCGATATCAGAGTAATCGGCGTTGAGCCAAAGGGTTCTCCTGTTATAACCGAGGGTAGAGCAGGCGCACACGGCCTTCAGGGTATCGGCGCCGGCTTTATACCGAAAAATCTTGATTTATCCGTGATAGACCGAGTCGTTGCCGTCAGTGAGGATGAGGCGTACGGTGCGGCAAGGCTGCTTGCAAGGCGCGCCGGTATGCTCGTTGGCATATCCTCAGGGGCGGCGCTGTTTGCGGCAATGTCGCTCGCAGGCGAGGCGGAAAATAAAGGAAAGCGGATAGTAGTGCTTCTTCCTGACGTGGGTGATAGATATTTATCTACGCCTCTGTTTGAATAAATGTTCAACAAATGCAAACAAAAGTAGTCAAATATTGACAAAATTCCCTTTTTAGCTTGAGCGCAGCTTTGTATGCACTCAAGCTTTTTATATATACGGCATTTAAAAAACTTTGCTTGACAATCTTGATAACCCGTGTTAAAATATAAATATAAAATCTTTAAGGGAGAGGAAAATGCGGTTCAGAAGGCTCGCATCCTGCGCTTTGGCTCTTTCTCTTGTTATAGTGCTGCTTTTCGGTACGGTATCGGCTATGGGAGCGGCATCCTTTCAGGACTATGATTACTCAAGACCTGGCTCGGAGTATAACAAGACTTTGACAAGTGCGGATATTCTTGAGCGTTATCTCGGTGAGGAGCTGTCGGAGATTGAGTCTGACTATCTTATCAGCTGCGGTGACGTGAAAATTGAATATGACGATGCCGTAACTACCTCGTACGTCACGGCTGTATGCGACGGTGAGAGCCTTGTCGTGCGTGCAAGGGCGTATTCCTATACCGCCTCCTCGGGTGCTACAGTGAGGTGGATACCGACCGCAGCAGAGCTTCTCGGCACGAAGGCGGAGCTTAGCCATAACGTCAGTGCGGATTTTTACGAGGCTCACTTCACAGTATCAAATCCGGAGGAATTTTCGGCAACCGTAACGGTCGGCTATACCGTCAGCTTTGACGTTTCGCGCGATGACGTAAATTCGCTTATAAACAAGGCCTTTACCGATGCTCCGCGCCTTCGCGACGAGGTAGCGGCAGCAGAGCTGCTTTATGCCAAAGAGCGTGAGGAATATTTATTAAAGAAGGCTGAGTATGAGGCATATCTTGAGGAGCTGTCTCGCTATGAAGAAAGGCTATGCGCCTACGAGGAATATCTGGCTCTTTATAATATATATAAGGAAGCAAGCGATAAATACAACGCATATTTAAACGAGCTTTTGCTTTACGATGCAGCGCTCTCGGCTTATGAAAAATATCTCTCGGATATAGAAAAATACGATACTGCGTACGCCGAGTATAATCGCTATCTTTCCGAAAAACGCAGCTATGATGAAAAAATGGCGGAATACGGGGAGTATCTTTCGCTTCTTTCCCAATATAATTATCACATTTCGATAATCGACTTTGCCAAAAAGTCTATGACTCCCTTGAATAGAACTCTTTACGGTGCTATTTTCGGTACTACCGTTGACCTGGTTCTGCGCGAGCGCGATACTATTGAAAGCAATCTTGGAGGCGGAGTTCCTGCAGCGGTAATAGATCTCGCCGGCGACTCTACCGTTAGGCTGAGAGAGCTTATGAGCGGTTATTTTTCTCTTGAGGGTAATGAAGCGAAATACTATTATTACGCAAGCTACTACGAGGATTTTCGGGACAGCTTCTCGGGTCTTTTGCGCTCTCTTGACTATTTATACTCAAACCGCCGCGTGAGAGGTATTCTTATCGAAAGAGATAAGGACGAGCAGTACAGAATTCTTTTAGCACAGCTTTACGTTATATCGAACGCTTTAACAGACGGCCCTGTCAAGAGCCTTGACCTGTCTTATCTTGCAGGCACGTCGCATGAAAAGGACTATCGGCAGTTTGTTTTTGACTCGAGCTACCGAATTGACTCGGTTTACAGATACACAGTGGCAGAGGTGCTATACGGTGAGGGATATATTGGAGATACCGATTCCGCACGTCCGTTTGATGAGAGCTTTCCGCCTCATAAGGAAGCGCCGACAGCACCGGAAAAGGTGGATGAGCCTACTAAGCCTGCATACGTTGCGATGCCGGTCATTCCGGAGGAGCAGCCCGAGCCGGGCACAGCGCCCGAGCCGACAGAAAATCCCGGGAAAGAGCCTACCCGTGTTGAAAATCCCGGAGAGCCGCCTACTCCATATACCGTTAGCAATGAGGTAAGAGCGCTTATTCTTTCGTACGAGGGGGGCGAGCTTGTACACCGTGCGGCAACTGCCGAAAGCGACCTTGTCTACACTGTTACGAAGGAAGTGGAGAAAAGGGTTGGCATGGGCGTTGATGAAATCACCGTATCCTTTTACGATACTGACGGGGTAACTCACCTTTTCAGCACCACCGTTGACCGCGGCACTCCGGTGAGCTATGATTTAGACTATCTGCCAAAGAAGGCAGAGGATGCAAGAGCGAGCTATCTGTTCGTAGGTTGGCAAAACGCTGACGGCGAGGCGGTACAGCTCTCAGCACTTGATTCAGACGCAGTTCTTTATCCGCGCTTCAAGGAAAGCGTTAAGGAGTATACTGTTACGTGGTCAATCGACGGCTGTGACTACACCGAGCGCCTGCCTTACGGTGAGACACCGGTGTGCGACTATGCTACTGCAAAGCCAAGTGATGAGCTCTATTTCTATACCTTCTCCGGATTCGACAAGGAAATTCTGCCCGTCACAGAAGACGTAAGATACACGGCGTGCTTCGAGATGGAGTATATAGCTCCGACGAGCGAGGGCGGCGGCAGGGTGACCTCTGATGAGAGCGGCTACACAGTAAACCTTTATTCAAGCTATGATACCGAATACCGAATTGACGGAGTGCTCCGAAATTCCGCAGGACACCGTGCGGTAACGCTTAACACGAGATATGCTACGTTAACCCTCACGCCCGGTACCGTTAAGACCTTTAAGGATGAAGGTGTGGCATATCTCGGTCTTAGCATATCCGCGACCGAGAGGGGCTCCTATTCCTATGTTGTAACAACCAAAAATTCGGCCGGCGAAGTGGTTAAAAGCTCGGCACGGGTAGGGCTTTGTGCGCCCTGCCGTCTGGAATATAGCGATAGACTTTTCCTCTATTATACTGCCGACACCGGTGTTGAGCAAAGGGCTAACTTTGAGCTTTCGAATTCTTTTTTGAATGCTGAGCTTTTGCCGTGGCGCGCTTATGAATTGAGATATGATTATAAGCTCAGCCTCGTTGCGAGTCAGCTCGTAAGTGCTTCGCTTGAAAAGAACGTTTATAACTACGGTGAGAGTGTTCATACCGCGCTAAGCGTCCCGCTTGGGATAAGGATTACCTCGGTTATGCTGAGGCTTGAGGGGGGAGAGATGAGCGAGGTGTCGCTGTCGGATTTGTCTATGCCGATGTGCGACGCAACTCTCGTTATAGAGGCTGACTACGTAACGTATAAAATAGTTTTCTTAGGCGACGATGCTGCAATCAGCACGCAGTATTGCCGATACGGAGAGCTTCCGGTAGCGCCCGTTTCACCGCCGAAGGCATCAGACGGGAAGTACACATACGAGTTCGTGGGCTGGTCCTCGGAGCTTGAGCCCGCAAGCCGCGACACTGTGTACTTTGCGGTTTACAGACGCACGCCAATTGAAAAAGCTGACACGGGGTGGCGCGTAACTCTGTTTATGCTCCTTAATCTTGCGATGAGCCTTGCATTTTGCCTCGTATTTATTTTTATACCCGCGACGGTCGTGAACGTTAAAGCGATAAGGCGCTTCAATACGCAGATTGTAAAAGATAACCAAAAAACCGAATAATTTGGGAGAGTGACTCGCTTTTTGCATAAAAAAAGTCGGTGTCGCTCTCTTTTTTTTGAAAAAAGTGTTGCATTTGTGAACAGTTGATGATATAATTATTACATATAAGCGCACGCGAGCGTATGTGTCTATTTTAACACGGGCTCGACGTGTGTTAAAAAGAAATGCTAAGAGGGGATTTTTATGAAAAACTTTGGTAAGCTACCGAAAACATTGATAGCGCTCCTGCTAACCATTGTTATGCTTGTTGGCACGGTTATGCCGGCGGCCGCGCAGGCGGCAGGCAGCGTGGCTAATCTGCCCACGGGTGAGGGCGGTGCGCCTGTTACGTCAGGTGCGTCGGGTGATGGCGGCACTCTTGACATCGGATGGTGCAAGATTGATTACGACAGAGGCGAGCTTAAGGTTACCTTCTATCCGAACGTAGAGGCTCTTTTTTCTACCGGTAAGGCAGACCTTGGCGACGTCGTTGACACCTTGGTGTCTGCTCTCAAGCTGATAGTTGTTGACAAGATTCAGGCAGATTTTGAGGCAGAGGACGACTCTTGGTCCAAGGTGCTTGGCTCGTATGCTAAAAACGACGAGTCATACGCCGGCGAGACCGACTCAAAGCTTGCGCTTATTGACGATATGATAAAGGGCGACGACAAGGTAATCGAGTCGGTGTCCTCTTACGTGTCGAATATTATCGGCATTGCGGCTTCGTTTGGATACATAAGTCTTTCCGACCTTCCCGCAGCGTCGCTGATTAAGGACGAGATAGTTAATACGTTTGACTCCTATATTGACAGCTATATTGCCGAAAACGGTACGGCTGACGCGATTGAGGAGCATTTCGGTATGTCTGCCGGTGAGATATCGGCGCGCATTGAGAGCTTTGCCGACGTTTTTGCAGAGGATTATACCGAGACGGTAGATAAGATTGAAAATGAGAGCACGGAACTCGGTATCCGCTCGGTTCTTGAGGCTATTCAGTCGGTTAAGGTTGACGGTAACACCGTCTTTGACGGCAATACCGTAAATCTTGACGGTGTAAAGGCTATAATTGATGCGCTCCCGCGGCCTGCTGAGATTGCGGGCTGGGATGACGGCGAGATGCAGCTCTCCTGGACGGTTGAGGTAGAGACCGGCTTTGGCAACTCTTGCTTCAATGCAACGCTTGCGCTTGGCGGCGGCTACGGTGAGATAAGAGAAATAGCAAGGCTCGTTTCTGAGTACGTTGACGTTTCCTATAACGACGGCACGCTCGCGCTGGACCTGCGCGTTCCCGACGTGTTTGCGCGTGCGCTTCGCCGCGCTTGCGACTCCGAGACTCTCTCTCCCGAGCTTAAGGATAAGATATTCAAGAAGCTCAGTGCAAGCGTCGATGAGCTTTATGCGCTCTACGGTGACCTCACCTTTGGTGAGATAATCGAGCTGCTTGGCGAGATAGATTTTGAGGATATTCTCGATGAGGACTTCGTAAAGCAGTACGTCGACCTTGACGAATATTCAAATCAAGAGATAATCAACAAAATAAAGCAGTACGAAAAGCTCTTTAACAAGCTCAACGGTAAGCTTAAGACCTTCGCGGAGAAGATTTACAGCCGTATCCCCGATGAATATAAGGCAAAGACTCTCGTTGATTTTTACGAGAGTGACGGACTTTTCACCTTCGGCGCCTCGGCTACCGTCACTATGGCGGAGATAGAGAGAGCTCTCACCGAGCTTGTCCCTGCAGAGTACAAGAGCAAGGTTCCCCTCCTTCTCTCCTTCTTTGACTTTGACAAGATAAGCCTCGCGCTCGACGCGACGGTGAAATTTGATAACATCGGTAAAATCGAGTATTACGTTGGCAACGCAACCGAGCCTTATCGCGTGGGCTTCTTGCCCAAGGGCGCAACCGTCTCCGACTTTGCGGGACTTACCGCCTACCAGGGCAGAGCAATTGAGGGCTGGGTTGATGCTGACGAACAGCCGATTGATAAGATGACCGGAGCTGATATCAAGGCTTATGCTGTTCTTGCTCCGATTGCAGAGATAAAGCTCAGTGACGTTAAATGGGCGTATTACGATGAAAATGACGAGCTCAAGCTCTTTACCGGCACTGAGAGCTTCGTATACAGCTACGATAAGACAGCAGGTGTCGCGCGCGAGTACGAGGCTGTGCTTGTCATAGCAGATGAGCTTGGCGCACTCTCACTTCTGCCTACCGAGGTTGCAGTAAGCTATGCTGACGGCACGACTCTTGGTGCGAGTGACGCGGGTGACTATACGGCAGCCGTCGCGAGTGTAGTTGGCAATGCGGATTATAGGATAATCGGAAATGCAAGCGATATTGATACGCTTGCTTGGAGCATCGCGAGGTGTGAGGTCGATGCAGACGGTATATGGTCGTATGACGGCCGTCCTCTTCCTTTCGGCGAGCAGTATGACGTGCGTAACGGTGAGTTTGAATTTGCTTATATTCTTGATATAAGCGGTGTTTACACTCAGTCTGCCCCCGGTGAATACACTGCGGTTGCGACCGTCAAGGAGGAGTACAGAGATAATTACAACCTCAAAAACGGCGACGATGAAACGAAGGATACTCTCGTATGGACGGTTTCAGGGCTTGCCTTTGGCAGTGTAGCAGTCAAGATTGGCGGCACTGCAGCGGCAAACGACGCGCTCGTAAATCTTACCTACGACAAAAACACGGCCTACGTTCTCTCGGCACTCCTTCCCACCGAGCCTGCCACCGCTACTGCTACTGAATATCAGTGGTATAAGATGAACGGTGCGAGCGGTGTGGCAATCCCCGGTGCGACCGGCGCTGATTACACACTCACGGGTACTGTCGATAACGGTGAATATTACTGTATCATTACCGTAAACGTCGGCGGATTTGAGACCGAGGTTTCTACCGATAAGGTCACAGTCAGATTTTATAACAGCGTAACCGGAAGTGCCTCTGACGTAAATCACGCGTACACGGGTACGCCCGACAATATCTCCGTAACGCTTAACGGTATGGAGACCGGTGCCGTGCTCGGCACTCCTGTTTGGGAAAAAGAGGTAGGCAACACCTGGCAGCCTGTTAGCACCTCGGGCGGTGTGCTTTCTGTCGTAAACGTTTCCGACAGTGCAAGATACCGTTACAGAGTGACGGTGACTCAGGGCGCGAATGTGCAGACCGTTGAGGTTACCGTTAACGTCACCATCACCAAGGCCGAGATTAACGTCGGCGGCTTCACTTGGGACGCGCTTGATGACGAATATACCTACAACGGCAGTGTGCAGGAACCCGACCTCACGGATAACAATATTCCCACGTACGTCAGCGTAAGCTACGGAGGCACACTCTCCGGTAAGGCGCCCGGCACCTACAGAGTGACGGCAAGCTTTAGCCTTACGGGCGCGGCGGCGGATAATTACCGACTTTCCTCAGCTAGCCGAGAGATTAGCTTTACGATTGATAAGGCGACGTTTGATCACTCGAATATCCGCTGGAATTACACCGGTGAGATAACCTACGACGGACAGCCGCATACCGTTAAGCTCGTTGGCTATGAGAGCTTCACCTTTGGTGACGTCAAGGCAATTTACACCGGCGACACCACGAAGACCGATGCGGGCAACTACTCTGTAACCTTCGTTAAGTTCGTTGTTGTTGACGGTACAGATGAGCGTGACCTCTCGCTCTATTATGAGGAGACGGGACTTCCCGTAGCATATGAAACCACGAAGGCGTGGGTAATTAAGGCAACAGAGCCGACACCTCCGCCCCTGCCTCCCAAAACCGAGCATACGTCAAGCGACGGTACGGTAAAGGTAACCGACAGCAATGCACTTCTCTCGGGTTATGAGATGAATGTTTCCGTCGCTGACATAGGTGATAGTATTACGCTTCCCGACGGCACGAGAATGAACGTGCTGGTAGCGTACGATATCGTTTTCAAGAATACAGAGCTTGAGTCTCCCGATTATGCCGATATGGGCGGCACCTTCGGTGTTGAAATCGTTATTCCCGAGGAGTATCTTAACGAGGAGATTTACGTAATTTACTACGATGAGTCGGGCGAGCAGCACGAGAAGATTACCGATGCCGAGAAGGTTGCGGGTAAAATGACGTTTGACGTTGCGCACTTCTCGATTTACGCGCTAGCGACTGTGGATAACGTTACACCTCCTCCCGGACCTCCCGTAGATGAGGGTGTGCCCCCGTGGGTATGGATTCTTATCGGAGCTCTGCTTCTCCTTCTTATAGTAGCTGTTATTATACTGATAATAAGAAAGCGCGGTAAGAGCGATAAAAATACTGCGACCGTTTATAGTGTAAGCGACTCCGAAGGTGACGTTGACGCAACAAGCATCTCGGTAGATGAGACTCCCGTGTCTGCGGTTACACTTGTTGAGTCTGCAGAAGAGCCTATTGTCGAAGCAGTGGTTGAAGAGTCTGTCGTTGAGGCAGTAGTCGAAGAGCCTATTGTTGAGGCAGTAGTCGAAGAGCCTATTGTTGAGGCAGTAGTCGAAGAGCCTGTTGAGGCGGTAGTCGAAGAGCCTGTTGTCGAAGCAGTGGTCGAAGAGCCCGTCGTTGAGGCAGTGGTCGAAGAGCCTGTTGTCGAAGCAGTGGTTGAAGAGCCTATTGAGGCGGTAGTCGAAGAGCCTGTTGTCGAGGCAGTGGTTGAAGAGCCTGTCGTTGAGGCAGTAGTCGAAGAGCCTGTTGTCGAAGCAGTGGTCGAAGAGC
>JAZNHD010000046.1:0-11808 GCA_045576815.1 Eubacteriales bacterium | reverse complement strand
AACGGATAGATACACAAAAGCTTGAAACGATAATAAGAGGTTTTAGAAAATAAAAAATCCGCGAAAATTTCGCGGATTTTTTTGTTCTTTTTACTGCTCGGGATTTGCGGACGCCTGCTTTAAGAAGGCGTTGATGAAGCCGTCGATGTTACCGTCCATTACCGAGTCGATATTGCCGTCCTCATAGCCGGTACGGGTGTCCTTTGCGAGTGTGTAGGGCATAAATACGTAGCTGCGTATCTGGCTGCCCCACTCAATATTCGCCTTGTTGCCTTGAATATCCTCAATTCTGTCAAGCTTCTCGCGGATTTTGATTTCCATGAGCTTTGCACGGAGCATCTTCATCGCGGTTTCCTTGTTCTGAAGCTGGCTTCGCTCGGTCTGACAGCCTACGACGATACCGGTGGGCTTATGCACGATACGGATAGCCGAGTCGGTCTTGTTGATGTGCTGACCGCCCGCACCGGAAGAACGGTGCGCCGTGACCTCTATATCTTCGTCGCGGATAACGATAGTATCGTCGTCGTCAAACTCCGGCATAACCTCAACCGAGGCAAAGGACGTGTGACGTCTGCCCGAGGAGTCAAAGGGGGAAACTCTTACGAGTCTGTGTACGCCGTTCTCGCTCTTGAGATATCCGTATGCGTTAATGCCCTCAATCATAACGGTCGCCGACTTGAGTCCTGCCTCATCGCCGTCAAGCCAGTCAACGAGCTTAACGTTAAAGCCGCGCTTTTCGCCCCAACGGGTATACATTCTGTAAAGCATAGACGCCCAATCTTGTGCCTCTGTGCCGCCGGCACCGGGGTGGAAGGAGAGAATGGCGTTATTTTTGTCATATGGTCCTGATAAAAGAACCTCGATTCTCTTTTTCTCCGCCTCTGCCTCGATAAAGTCGGTATCTGAGAGCACCTCGTCAACCGAGTCCTCGTCTCCCGCCTCAATGGCCATCTCGCAAAGCGTATACGCATCGTCAAGCCTTGCGACAAGCGCCTCGTAGCTTTCAAATTTATCCTTTAACTGCTTTATTTCCTGTAGCTTCTTTGAGGATTTCTCAGCATCGTTCCAGAAGTCCTGCACGAGAGTCTCTCTTTCAAGTTCGGCGCATCTCTCCTTTGCCTCCTCTATTCTAAGCTGATTTTTGAGCTCGCCTACGACATCATAGAGTGCTACGAGCCTTCTTTTCGCTTCTTCAAGCGCAACTATCATATACTTAAACCTTTCAATTGCTATATAATCTAATATATTTTACCATAAAAGCATCAAAATGTAAATAGCAACTTTAAAATAAATATTGATTTTCTCCTAACGATATGCTATACTATTGTCGTAAACTAGGAAAGGGAGTAAAAACATGACTGTTACAAAGGATACACTTATCGGGGATATTCTCGACCACGATGTAAATACGGCAAAATTCTTCTTTGAGATTGGTATGCACTGCCTTGGCTGCCCACATTCGAGAGGCGAATCTATTGAGGATGCATGCCTTGTTCACGGCACTAATGCTGACGAGCTTGTCAAGAAAATAAACGATTATCTCCTCTCGAAATGAGTAAGACTATACTGAATTCGCGCCTACGCTCTGCGGCGGGATTCGTACGGCAGGGCGCGACGTTTGCAGATATCGGCACCGACCACGCGTACCTGCCGATTTTTTTGCTCGACGAGGGTAAAATCGCGCGCGCTCATCTGTCGGATATAAACAAGGGGCCGCTTGAGTCGGCACGGCGCAATGTCACTGATTCAGGCTACTCTGATATGGTGGATTTTCATCTTACAGACGGTGCCACAGCACTCTACGGACTCGGTATTACTGATTTTGCCATTTGCGGCATGGGCGGTGAGCTTATTGCGGATATAATAGAGCGCGCGCCCTATCTTGCGGATGAGAATATAAATCTTATTTTGCAGCCGATGACGCGGCAGGCCCACCTTCGCACCTATCTTTCCTCGCACGGATTTAAGATAATAGACGAGAGCTACACCTGCGACGCGGGTAAATATTACGTATGCATTTTAGCGAGCTACAGGGGGGGCGTGCGGAGAATTTCGCCCTCTGAGGCAGAAATTGGCATTAAGGAAACACACCCGGACGAAAGAGATGCGAGGGTTGGATATCTATATCTACGTGCCGCCTCTCTCGCCCGTGCAGTGCGCGGTAAGGGGGAAGATAGAGAGAGCAAGCGTGCCGTTTTATCCGACGTGCTCTCGATGCTTTCTCTGCTTGGTGAGTGCCCCGACAGAGAAAAATACATATAGATATAAAGTAGATGAGGTGTATTATGACGGTAAAAGAGCTATATTCAAGGCTTTCGGAGAAAATTCCCGAATCACTGCGCGAGGAGTGGGATAACGACGGCATTATGTGTTGCCCCGACGACTCGGCGGAGGTAAGACGCGTGCTTGTCTGCCTTGACGTGACTGAAGAAATAGTTGACTTTGCAATAGAGTCGGGCTTTGACCTTATCGTGTCCCACCATCCGCTGATATTTAGGCCGCTTGGTTCGGTATCGCTTGATAATCATATAGGCAGAAAGGTTATAAAGCTGCTTACGAACGGTGTCAGTGTATTTTCCTTCCACACGAGAGCTGACAAGGTGTCGGGCGGCGTGAACGACCTGCTTTGCGATATTCTTGGAATTGCTGATGCAGTTCCGTTTGGCGAAGGCTTTATGGGCAGAGTAGGTACGGTTGATGAGTCGAGTCTTGAGGATTTCGCTTACAGACTTAAGGAAGCGCTCTCTGCTGATAGCATAAAATACGCTGACGGTTATAACGTTGTCAGCCGCGTGGCAGTTCTTGGCGGCGACGGTAAGGATTTTGTAAAGGCGGCGCTTTTAGCAGGTGCTGACACCTATGTTTCGGGTAGAATCAGCTACAATTTTATGGAGGAGGCTGCCGAGATGGGCATAAATCTTATTGAGGCGGGGCACTATTTCACCGAGCAGCCGGTTTGCTCGTACTTCTATAATGCAATTAAGGCGATTTCGCCAACCATCGAGGTTGAGACAACCTCGTCTAATCTCATAAAGCTCATATGACCGCACCACGAGTGAAGAAAAATGTGACCGCAGGTACTGCGGTCACATTTTGGTAATTTTGCACAAAATCTACATAAAATACTGAAATCTGGAATTAAAGTATTGAATTTGCGTTCTGAATGTGTTAAAATACATTTTGCTAGTGCTCTTGTGAAAAAGTCAGCGGTATAGCAATCTGTTTTGTAAAGCAATAATATCATCATTTCAAGGAGAAAAATATGAATACAGCTTCCTTTAAGGCAGGCTTTGCCAGAGTTAACGTTACCCCTTCAATGAACACTCCCATAATAGGCTATTACGTTGAGCGCAGAGTTGAGGGCGTTCTCGACGAGCTTGAGGCAAACGCCGTTGCCTTCGAATACGACGGTAAAAGAGCAGTTATTATTTCGATTGACAATTGCGCTATCGGAGAAAAGAGACTTACGAGCGTGAGAGAGCGCATCTCCGAGCTTTGCGGAGTTGATAAGGACTGCGTGTTTATCGCATCGACTCATACGCACACCGGCCCCGGCGCGAGCCTTACCTTTGGCGAGACGGAGGAGATACTTAAGGAATACTGGAAAAGGCTGCTTGACAAATGCGTTGACGTAGCCTGCCTTGCGATAAACGACCTTCGCCCTGCAAAGATTGGCTACGGAGTTGGCGAAGCAAAGAACGTTGCATTCATCCGCAGATTCAGGATGAAGGACGGCTCGGTAATGACCAACCCCGGCGTTAACAACCCCGATATCCTCGAGCCTCTCGAAGTAGTTGACGAGAGAGTTGGCGTTCTCAGAATAGACAGAGAGGGCGCGGAAAGTATAGTTGTCCTCAACTTCGGCAACCATCCTGATACCGTGGGCGGCAGCCTTGTCAGTGCAGACTGGCCGGGATTTGCGAGAAAATTTGTAGAAAAAGCAATAGATAACACGAAATGTATATTCTTTAATGGTGCTCAAGGTGACGTAAACCACGTAAACGTGCATCCAAAGGGCGGCGACTTCAACGATATGTTTAACGACTTCGACGGCTGCTCGCGCGGTTACGGCCACGCAAGACATATAGGCAGAGTTGTCGCTGCGGCAGCAATGCAGGTTTACGATAAGGTTTGCTGGACTGAGGTTGATGGCATTTTCGGTAAGGTTGAACGAATAGATGTTCCCTCTAATAAGCCGACCGCCGAGCAGCTTCCCCTTGCCAGAAAATATACCGAGCTTCACCAAGCGGGTCGAGATGACGAGATACCTTATAAGGGAATGGCTCTCACCACCGTTGTTGCCGAGGCAAAGAGAATGGTTTCGCTTGAGAACGGTCCCGACTCCTTCACTATGCCGCTCAGCGTATTGAAGATAGGTAAGATAGCATTCGTTGGTTTCCCCGGCGAGCCCTTTACCGAAATAGGAAGAGCGGTTAAGGCTATCGATAACTTTGGGCTTGTGCTTCCTTGCTGCTGTGTAAACGATTCGCGCGGCTATTTCCCGTCCTCCAAGGCGTACGCAGAGGGGGGCTATGAGGCAAGAGCCTCTCGCTTCGCTCCCGGAATATCCGAGCTTCTTGTTTCCAAGGCAAAGGAAATGCTTAAGTAAAATCGGGTGTGTAAAAAGACATCGTCAAATCCTATAAAGCTTATATAAAATTAGCGTAGAAAAAGGTAAACGGAAGCAAAAGCAGTGAGTATTTGCTTTCGTTTACCTTTTTCTTGAGCTTTTCTGCGGTTTTTTTATAAAAATGAGAAAAAAAGAGAAAAAATGAGAAAAAACAAGCTTTGAGTGTAAGGACGGCGCGTAAGTATTGAAGCGTGCCTGCGGTTGCTTCGGTGGGGCTTAGGGCGGATTTGACAAAATGCGGTAGAGGTGGTAAAATATATACAGAATGAGGAACACATTCGAAATTGCGGAAATATATTAAAACATTGTTACCGAATAAATTAAAAGTATTTTTTGGAGGAAATTATGGCAATTAGTTTAATTTTAAGCACGGTTTTTGTTGCTATTCTCGGTGTTGGCATTATACTTGTGGGACTTAGGCTTTATAACACTAAGTTTAAGAAGATAAGCTTTCCCGGCGCGGCAGTTATACTCGTGGCCCTTGTCTGCCTTGGACTCATTCCCGCAAGCTTTCATACTGTTGAGGCTGGTCAAATTGCAGTTGTAAAGCATCTTGGCGAGGCTAAAAACATTCGTACCGCCGGTACTTACTTTGATTTCTGGCTTACTAACACATATGAAATATATGATGCAAAGGTGCAGAATATGGACATCAAAACTCAGGCGTATTCCAAGGATGCACAGACTATGAGTATTGCTATGAACGTACAGTATAAGATAGATGAAGCGAAGGTAATCGAAATAGCCAATCAGTACGGCACGATAGACTTGCTTGCAAACCGTATTGAATCCATTGCGACAGAGAAAGCAAAGGCGACGCTTTCCTCATATTCTGCAATGAACATTATTGAAACCCGCTCTACAATATCTCCGCTAGTTGAGGAGACGATAAAGAACGCAGTTAATGACGAGTACTGTGTGGAAATAGTAGCCGTTGTGCTAACAAATATTGACTTTTCCGATGCTTTTGAGAAAACTGTAGAGGATAAGATGATAGCGGAGCAGGAAAAACTTAAGGCGGAATACGAGAAGGAAACTGCTATCGTAAATGCTGAGAAGGAGCTTGAGGTAGCGAAGCTCGAGGCACAGGCAAAGCTTGAGAAGGCTAAGGCAGATGCTGAGGCACAGATTGAGGTTGCAAGAGCTGAGGCAGAATCGGTTAAGCTAAAATCTGTAGAGGTTGCGCGCGCGCTTGGATTTACTATCATAGAAACCGAAATCACCGACGGAGAGGGGATTGTCACCGCGGTGGAGTACGAAATTGACTTCGAGGGAAAAACCCCAGAGGAGATTCAGCTCATCACCGAATATCTTAAGTACATAGAGTATCTGGCAAAGTGGAACGGTGAGCTTCCTGAGGTTGTTGCGGGCGACTCCGCTTCTATAATGATTCCGGTAAATCCTACTAACTGAAGTTAAAATGAAAAAGAGAGAACATCGTGAAGTGAACCCAAAAGTTTAGACAAAAAATAAATATTAGATTGTTTGCGAATGAGCTCGGTATTGTACTGGGCTCATTCCTTTTAGTTTTAGAGAAATTCTCTCATTGTTGTAGTAATGTATGTATTCTTTCAACTTTTCAATGAATCCCCTAGGGGATTCGAATTTTTCGCCGTAATACATCTCAACTTTAAGTCTTCCGAAGAAGTTTTCCATTATGCCGTTGTCCATGCAGTTTCCTTTGCGAGACATACTTTGTGTAATGTTGTGTTCGGCAAGAAGCCGTTGGTATTCGGCATGCTGGTATTGCCAACCTTGGTCAGAGTGAAATAACGGTCGTGCATTGGCAGGAAGTTTCTCAAATAATCCATCTAACATATCTCTAACTTGCTGCAAGTTGGGACTTGTTGAAATAGAGTAAGATATAATTTCGCGGTTAAACATATCGAGCACAGGCGAAAGATACACTTTTTCGTCACCAATCTTAAACTCCGTAACATCGGTAGTTAGCTTTTCAAACGGCTTATCTGCATAAAAATCTCTATGCAGCAGATTATCTGCTACCTTGCCAACTTCACCTTTGTAGGAATGGTATTTGCCGTTTTTGCTTTGTTTACCACGCAAATTGAGAAACTTCATCAGTTTTAGTACTGTTTTATGGTTAATTTTGTAACCTTTTGCTTTCAAAACAGTACAAATTCTTCTGTACCCATATCTTCCTTTGTTGGCATTGTAGATCTCTAATATATCTTGTTTTTCGCTTTCGTATTTGTCTTTATCCTTCTGCTTCAGATAGTAATAGAATGTACTTCTTGCTATCCCGGAAAGCTCTAACAAATCTTTAAGCGGATACTCTTGCCTTAGTTCAGCAATTACGAACGCTTTTTGCCGTTCCGTTGCTCTTCCGCAAGAACTAAGGCACTTAGTTTTTTTAAGTACGCGTTCTCCATTCTAAGCCTTTGGTTTTCGGCTATGAGATCTTCTTCTGTTTTTTTATCGAGCTTTGGTGGGCGACCTTTTTTACTTCCGCAAGATTTGCCTCTACGTTCTTTCATAAGACCTTCGGCTCCTTCTTCCAAATATATGCGTTCCCACCTTTGTAACATAGCAATTGCTGCACCTGATCTAACTGAGCCTAAATCATACTTCCTAACTGTTTCGCAATATCCCAATCGGTGTTCTCGCATATCCATTATAACACCAATTTTAAATTCTGGCAAATAAATTCGGTTCTTTCGTCCTGTTTTGCCCATAAAAAAATATGCACCTCCAAAAGTGTCTAACTTTTGGGGTGCATATCATCGTTGTTCTCTCTTTTTCATTTGAGTCTGGATTAATATAAAGACTCGTATATTCCGCCGGGGATAAACTCGCGGATAAGCGAGTTTTGTGGTACGAGATTGTAGTCAAGCGGGGCGACCGCACGTATTGCGGTGAGTACTGTATTTGCATAGTCGCTCTTTTTTGCAAGCTCATCGGAAATAAGCCTTTCAACAAACGGCTTCATCGCCGAAAGCTCAAAGATGTGAAAGGTGTTAAACGCCATGTCGGCAGTAGCTTTATAAGGATAAAGGTATACGTCCTCGGCGGCGAGAACCTCCTCCCACATATCAAGAGTTCTCTCAGCACTTGAAGCGCGGTAGATGCTGTCTCGTACGAGCCGTCTTATAAATCTCGACTTGCGTCCCGAGAGTATTCTTTCGCCCTTGTAATTTATGTTTGTTGAAACGCTGATAAAGATTTTGAGTAAGCTCTCGTCGGAGAGCTTTTCTCTTATTTTGGGGTTAAGCGCGTGTAGACCTTCGATGATAACACAACCGTGATTTATAGGCGGATAATGCAAGTTTTCGACGCACGCCCCCACCTTAAAGTCATATCTCGGTATGTCGTAGGGCTCGTTATTTGCAATTTTCATAAGCGCGTCCGAGAGCGTGTCAAGGCGGAGTGCCTCGGGACATTCGTAGTCGGGCTCGCCACTCGGGAGACGTGGGTAATCGGGGTCGTCACTGTCGCGGTAGAAGTTGTCAAGCGAAACGACCATCGCCGCCTCACCATGTGCCTCAATAGCGTCGCATAGGAGATTTGCGCTCGTGGTTTTGCCCGAACCTGAGGGGCCTGCGAGCAGTACGATTTTTATCCTCTCGTCGTCGGTGATACGGCGTGAGATTTCTCCTATTCTCGAATGGTACTCTATTTCCGCCATTCTGATAGCTTCAATAGGTGAATTTTCTACAAGAGTGTTTATTTTTGTTAAATCAAGCTCTGCCATAGTCCCTCCCGTAATACCTTAGTATAGATTATGCAAGAGATGCGTTTTGTTTAATCAAAGAGAAGTGATGAAAGCTCTTCTACGGTTTTTAGGTAGTAGTCGCAGTTTTTTCTCATAAAATCCTCAATAAGAGGTACGTCGTATGCCCATCCTGCCGCGGCAAAATCAACACCTGCTCCTTTTGCCATATCGTATCCCGGCTTTAAGTCGTCAACAACGAGAATATCAGATGGTGAGAGGGAAAAAATCTCCATAATCTCAAAAAGTGTGTCGGGTGCAGGCTTTCTTTTCTCCTTTGGGATATCCCAGCCGTAGATAATGTGCGGCGCCGGGAGAAAATTCTTTTCGTAGTCGCGCTTTATATACTCCGT
The DNA here is from genome assembly GCA_045576815.1 of Eubacteriales bacterium. Lineage (GTDB taxonomy): Bacteria > Bacillota > Clostridia > Oscillospirales > CAG-272 > UBA1740. The sequence continues at coordinate 3,098 of JAZNHD010000046.1, read as the reverse complement.
GTAGGAGTGCGAGTCGACCGCAACAATGCCGCCGAGCGCGATAAATTTCTCGATAATCTCGCGCATTCCGAGGTATGCGGTAGGCACGTGCCCCTTGACGTAATTTGCCCAATATTTTTCCTCGGCGGCCATCTCTTCCTCGGAAAGACCAATCTCGTCACGGAAAAGAGAGATAACACCGGGGTGAAAATTCTTTACAAAATAATCCTCAAGAGTGTAGTTTTTCACAAGATGAGGATAAAACTCTCCAAGATATTTCATAAAGCAGGGGAAATGTATGGTGGCGGTGCTGTTAACCACGGTATCGTCGTGGTCAAGCACAAGGCACTTATACTTCATAGTTAAGTCCCCCTTGCATGAGCGTCATCGAGATTTAAAAAATGAACTGTAGGAGTAAAGAGGGTGCAGTCGCTCCGCTCAACCGTCAGGGCATTGCCGCCTGTCATAAATTCCCAAGTTTCACGGCTGCCGCCAAATGAAATTTCGGATAGCGAGTCACAGCCCGAAAACACATCGTCCTCAATCTCGGATAGATTCTTCGGTATCGCAATGCGTGAAAGTGAGGAGCAATCGGCAAAGGCGTCAAATCCTATGCTTTTGACACCGAAAGGAAGAATTACTGAGGAAAGAGAGGAGCAGCCTTTAAAGGCTCTTCTGCCTATTTTGACAAGTTTAGTTGGCAAATCCACCTCTTTTAATGAGCGGCAACCCTCGAACGTGGAGTCGTCAATAAGACCCATATTGGCCGAAAGTCTTACCGATTCAAGCGAAAAACAAAAGGCAAACGCGTTAAATTCAATAAGAATACAGCTGTCGGGTACTGTTACGTGGGTTAGGTTGAAGCAATAGGCAAAAGCGCAGGAGCCAATCATAGATATAGACTCGGAGAGCTTAACTCTTGTGAGCGAGGCACAGCCCTCAAACGCACCCTCACCGATGCGATTGCAGGTGTCGGGAATGTTGATTTCCGTAAGCGACGGACAGGAGGAGAAGGCCTCGTCGAGTATTTCAACAAGTCCGGTGTTAAGTTCAACGCGCCGAAGATTTTTGCAGCCTGCAAAGGCGCAAGCGGAAATCCTTTTAAGTGAACGCGGCAGCTTTACACATTCGAGATGCTCGAAATCTCTAAATGCGTTCTCGGCAATCTCCTCAATACCGTCATCTATTATAACCGTGGCATTTTCAGGAGTATCCGCGTAGCTGCCGGAGAAGACGACGGTGAGAGTCTCGGATTCGTTTTTCTTTATTTCCTTATCCATCAGCCGAGCTTCTCCAAAGCGGCGGTGAGAGATGCGCGGATTTCAAGGTACTTCGCGAGCTTTGCGCGCTCACCCTCGATAACCGCGGCGGGAGCTTTGGATACGAAGCCCTCGTTAGAGAGCTTTTTCTCAAGACGCTCAATTTCTCCGTCATTCTTTTTCATCTCGGCAGTAAGTCGTGACTTCTCTTTTTCGAAGTCTATAACCTCGGCAAGAGGAATATAAAGGCTGCCTGCATCGGTGGCGATTGCCACAGCGTCGTCGGATGAGTAGTCGTCTGTGAGGATAACCTCGGATGCCGACGCGAGCTTTTCAAGTATCTTCTCGGCGCGGCGGAAGGTGTCGGTGTACTTGGTTACAACGTAGAGCTTTGCCTTCTTAGAGGGTGGTACGTTCATCTCCGCGCGGCGAGCACGAACTGCGCTGATACAGGTAATGATGCGCTCAACGTCCTCCTCCTCGCTTCTATATACAAGGCTGCCCGAATACTCAGGATATGCGGAAATCATAATCGACTCCTCTGTATGAGGAAGTGCCTGATAAATCTCCTCGGTTATAAACGGCATATAGGGGTGAAGAAGCTTGAGTATTCCGGTGAGTACGTATACGAGCACGCGCTTTGCGGCAAGAGAGGAGGCACCCGTGTCAAAAATACGGCTCTTTACCATCTCAATATACCAATCGCAGAAGGTGTCCCAGGTAAAGGAATAAATCTCGGCGAGAGCTACGCCAAGCTCGAAGGAGTCAAGGTTGTCATTTACGGTTTTTGTGAGAGAATTGAATTTAGAAAGAATCCACTTGTCTTCAATCGTCATATCCTCGTCACTTGGCAGACCCAGAAGCTCTCCGTCGTCCTCGGAGAGATTCATAAGAACGAATCTTGAAGCATTCCAAAGCTTGTTTGCAAAGTTTCTAGCTGATTCAATCTTCTCGTCGGAGAATCTCATATCGTTACCGGGCGCGTTACCCGTAGCAAGTGCAAAGCGGAGCGCATCTGCGCCGTATTCCTCGATAACTTTAAGGGGGTCAATGCCGTTGCCGAGTGACTTCGACATCTTTCTGCCCTGTGCGTCACGCACGAGACCGTGAATAAATACGGTGGAGAAGGGCTTTTCGCCCATGTGCTCAAGTCCCGAGAAAATCATGCGGGAAACCCAGAAGGTTATAATGTCGTAGCCGGTAACGAGAACGTCGGTGGGGTAGTATCTCTTAAGGTCCTCGGTATTGTCGGGCCAGCCAAGAGTCGAGAAGGGCCAGAGGGCAGAGGAGAACCATGTGTCAAGCACGTCCTCTTCCTGTCGTAGAGCGCTACCGCACTTCGGGCAGACGGTGATGTCCTCTTTGGAGACCTCCATATTGCCGCACGCATCGCAGTAAAAAGCGGGAATTCTGTGTCCCCACCAGAGCTGACGGGAAATACACCAGTCAAGGATGTTGTTCATCCAGTTGAAGTAATTTTTTGAAAATCTCTCGGGAACGAAGCTGATAGAACCGTTCTCGACTGCCTCGATAGCGGGAGCGGCAAGCGGCTTCATCTTTACAAACCACTGGTCGCTCGTCATAGGCTCAACTGTCGTGCCGCAACGGTAGCAGGTGCCGACGTTGTGGTCATGGGGCTCGGCCTTGATCAGATAGCCGTCAGCCTCGAGGTCAGCCACCAGTGCCTTGCGGCAGGCGTAGCGGTCCATGCCCTCGTATTTGCCGGCGTAGGCGTTCATGGTCGCGTCGTCATTCATGACCTTGATCTGCTCCAGGTTGTGTCTCTGACCGACCAGGAAGTCGTTGGGGTCGTGAGCAGGGGTGATCTTCACGCAACCCGTACCGAAGCCGATCTCAACG
>JAZNHD010000045.1:0-10878 GCA_045576815.1 Eubacteriales bacterium | reverse complement strand
GGCTGTAGGCAGCTTTGCCGTGCCGTCGTAGGTAAAGTCGGTATTACTCCAGACAAGCGTGACAAACAGCGGGGTAATCCTTATAGTTGCGTGACGCGAGTCGGGCACCTTATAGTTTTTACTGTCGGTAAAAAAGCTAAGAGTGACACCGTAGCTGCCCGCCTCGGTGCCGCCGCCCGATACGGTATAGCGAAGCGGAAGTCCGTCAAGACCGACTATCTCGGGAAGGGTGGAGTCTACCGTATGGTATTTTCCGTCGTAAATTATCTCCGTATCGGAAAAGAGAATTCCCGAGAGGTCGTATTCGGCAGGCGATACGCTGACGGGATGGGCGACGAAAGCGCCGCAGTACGATAGTGTTACCGACCTGTCAGTTGCCCTGAGGGAGTCACTGCCGTTATAGGAAATCTTAATTTTTTCGGGACTGACGGCTTCCTCTCTTCCGCTCTCGTAAGTGGCTATCACCAGAAGTCCGTCGGGTGAGAAATGCTCGAAGGCGTAATATTCGCCGCGTGCCGCCGCGCGCTCTACTCTTATAGATACTACTCTGTCCTCGCTTATTTTGAATTTCATAGGCTCGGAGACGAGACCCGTGTAATCGGCACTCTCGGGAACTGTCAGGATAGCGAAATATTCGCCTGCCTCGCTTGGCAGGCTGTCTGTATATGGGCCTATCTCGCTTTTCGAATAGCTGACTTTTGACTTTCCAAACAGTGCCGTACCGTATATTACGGGCTCTGCGCCGAGAAATACGTCTGACACCCCGGGCGGCTCTGCCCACGCGTTTTCGGCGCGCTCGATTACGAAATCGACCGTTACGGTGTCAGAGTCGGACGAGTCCCATCTATAGTTCTCGGTGTCCTTAATGGTGAATGAGACGGGATAGCTGCCCGCACCTATGCCGAAGGTCTCGGTATAGCTGTAAAGCGCCGAGGGCAAGGGTGATGCGTAAAGCCGCGAGCCTGTGTAGGCGGCACTTGGAATTTTGGGTGGGGGGACCTTGGCGCGAAGGATTTCGACGCTTATATTTTCAGCCGTCACGGAAACCGAGTCACCGCCGAAGTGGAGCGTCGCCGTCACCGAATATACGCCCGAGTCGGAAACGCGAGAGAACGAGGGCGAGGGGGCTGAGGAAATCAGTTTGCCCTCCCTCTTCCACTCATACGTAAGAAACGCGCCGGAGTCTAAGAGCGGATGGGAGAGCGTATCAAAGGAAAGAGAGTGCGCCTCACCGTCATAGGTAAACGAAAGCGAGCTTATCGAAAAGCTCGGTGGGAGAAGCTCGTAGCGGGAGTATAGCGAAAGGTCTGAGGAAAGCGGCTCGGGCGAAAACCGTGCATCCTCTCCGTCAAGATACCAGCCGAGCGCCGTATAGCCGTCACGGCTTGGCGGTGAGATAAGCGACGGCATCTCGCCTGATATATACTTGTCCTCGTAAAAAAGCTCACTGTTTACAAAGTATTTTAAAGAATACGGCAGATAAACCGCGGCAAAATTCTTTTCCGAGGTGTGTTTTGACGAGTCAAAGCAGGTCAGCGGATATTCCTTACCCTCTTTATCAAAGACTCTTATGCCCTCTATCTCATCGGGCGTAGCGTTATAAAAAATCTCGGTGAGCGTCCCCTCGGAGAAGCTGCCGTCATAGGCTATCTTAACAGTGCCTGAATACTCCTTACCGCCGCCCGAGAGCGAAATTACACGCGAGCTTTTTATCCCATATACCACACCCGAAATCTCGGGCGCGCCCGAAAGCCTCATACCCGTATCGGTGACGACGGCAGTGCCGCCGAGGTTGCGGATAGCACCGCCAAACACGGCAAGCGAGCCTAGCTTTACCGACACCGCACCGTCCGAGTAAGTACCTGTTATATCCCCCGACCAAAGCTCAAATTGCGAGCCTGTCGAGTAATCAAGGAGCACGGCGCACACGCCGTCACCGACAATCCGAGTGTCCTCTACCCTCGTCTTACCGCCCTTTATACGCAGACAGCCGCCACCTGAAAATGAGAGCGACAGCGAGGAGAGTGTAACCTCACATCCACAGGGCACGGATAGCACGCCGCCCGACACCGAGAGCGTGCCCGATAAGACGTAGCTGCCCTGCGGCAGAGTAACGTCGCCCGTCACCTCAATAGAATCAAGCACCGCGCGCGGTGTACCCTCCGCAGAGGAGAGCTCGCTAAGTATAACGGATAGGCTCTCAGAGGTGGCCACCCTCTCCCACCCGCTGCCCGTATCGCGCGACAGCACGAGGCTCTCCCCGTCGCGAAAGACGAGATACTCTCCGCCATTCTCCGCAAAGGCCACCGTTGAAAACGCCGCGAGAAGAATTATCAGCGAGAGGAAAATAATCAGAAGTTTTTTCATTTACCGCTCCTTTGAAAATCCAATATTTTCCATAATTATACCACCCGCGATATATTATTTCAAGGCGCGGGAGCGTTAAGATTTCGCACACTCTGACACCGCCCTACAATAGCCGAGCGTTAATGAGAAAATTCGGTCTCCGACGATAAAAAAAGAGAGAGCCGCAATACGCGTCTCTCTCAGTGAAGCTAATTATTTTTCCTTATAATAGAGATAGCAGTGACAGTATCCCTCGTAATTCTCGTCTGCAATCTGCTCGCGGAACTCGCGGCACATACACTTGTTATCCTCCGTGCGCTCGACTCGGCAGGGACAGTAGCCCCCCGTCTTGCGAAGCCCTTCCTTAATGGCCTTTACAACCTCTTCATTTTCGTTGAGCCTTATTTTCATTACTTATGCTCCTCTATCATAGCAGCGAGCTTCGCCTTAGGCACAAATCCTACCGACACGTCGATAAAGGTATTGTCCTTAACGAAGGCAACGGTGGGTATGCTCTCCACCTTAAAGGATAGCGCAAGCTCGCGCTCCTCGTCCACGTTAATTTTGCAGAACTTTACGTCAGGGTACTCTCTGCAAAGCTCGTCTATTACGGGTGCGAGCATCATACAGGGACCGCACCATGAAGCCCATATATCTATTACTACAAGACCGGAATACTCCTCGACCTCACGCTTAAAGTTTTCAGAAGTTAAATTCGTCATTTTTCCTTTCCTTTCATATTAGTATATATTTATTTTACCATAAAAGACGGAGTTTGTCTATAAATAATCAAAATTTTCTTCATTAAATATTGAAAAAAGTGAAGAAATGTTGTACCATAATAGTATAAAGGAAGGAGAGCATTATGTCTGAATTTATAAAAGAGGTAACGGTTGACCCGCACGACGTCGATTACAACGGTGTGGCGCGCGCGTCGTCGGTTATGAGATATATACAGAGCGCCGCCGAGGCGCAGCTCACCGAGGGCGGTATGTCCTACGAGGAGCTGAGGGCGAGAGGACGCGCGTTTCTTTTAAGCCGTATAAGACTCGAAATAGACGAGCCGCTATATGAGTTCCGGCGTCTTCGTGCGGTGTCCTACCCCTCCGAGAGCCGAGGCTACAGCTTTTTCCGCTGCTACCGCCTTGAAGCAGAGGGGGTAACGGTCGCGCGCGCGATTTCCGTCTGGGCGCTCGTCGATACCGAAACGAAGGGACTCGTGAGGGTTAACGACTTCGAGCTCGGGATTACTCCCCTGCCGCCTATCAATATGGAAATCGGGCGCATCAAGCTCCCCGACACGCTCGCGGACGTCGGCGGCTACGGTGTACACTATGGCGACGTTGACAGAAATATGCATATGAACAACACAAGATACCCCGATATGTACTCAAACTTTTTGCCTCTTCGCAATAAGCGTATCAAGGCCATTACGGTAAACTATCAAAAGGAAGCGAAAATCGGCGATAAGCTGCGCGTTTTACGCACCGAGCAAGGCGGTTTTTACTACTTCCGCACGGTGAGGAGCGACGGATTTGTTAATTCCGAGGCTGAAATTGAGCTATGTGACCTGTAAATAATTGCAATTCTTGCTCTTTTCTCGTCAAATTTCATCACACCACTACTTTTATCTTGTTTTTTACAAAAGGCTTATCGAGTTAAATTCGACTTGATAAGCCTTTTTTGTTTTCTCTCGTTGCGTGCATTGCTTCTTTGGCAGAAAAGCATTCGTATAATGTCAATTTATACAATATTGCACAAACTCCAAAAGCGTCCTGCACCCCGTCCGACATTTTACGTACGACACGCGCGTCAGTGATATGCTAAAATATCTACATATTAATTATACGAGGTATAAAGCATGAGAAACACAAAAACACGCGACACCGTAGTAAGATGCGAGACGAGATACATAGACGGAGACTGCTACATCTACAGACTTATCGTGAATGAGAGCCGCTCGACGTCAAGCTATCGGATTATGCTGTATTCGGTGGAGATAGAGTTTTCCGGTGCTGACGGCACTAAAACACAGGGCGAGATACGCGACGCGTTTGCCGACCCCGGACGCGCGGTGCTCTTTTTCGATAAGCTCGTAAATAACCTTGCGACACCAATTGACCTACCCTATGTCCTTGAGGATTCTATGAAATAAATCCCCATTTTTAAGCCTACCTCTTGAAAACACGCGGAATATATGGTAAAATAATGCCGTAAAGTCACAAAGAAGGACGGTATCGGTATGAAAATAGGTATTCTCGGTGCGGGCACGTGGGGCACGGCGCTTGCCGCCCTGCTTACGAAGAACGGCCACGATATTACGCTCTGGTCGGCTATCCCCGCGGAAATCGAGGAGCTGGGCGCGACGGGTATGCATAGAAATCTGCCCGGTGTGCCACTTCCCCCTTGGATAAGGCTTACCACTGATATAAAAGATGCCGCGGGCGGTGCTGAAATGCTCATTTTCGTTACCCCCTCAGAGTTTATACGCTCCGTTGCAGGTAAAGCAGCACCCTACATAAATAACGGCACGGTTGTAATAAATGCATCAAAGGGTCTTGAGCGCGGAACGCAGCGGACTATGACCGAGGTTATCAGAGACGAGCTCTCACGAGTCAACCCTACCCTCTCGGTAACAGTGGCGGCGCTCTCCGGTCCGACTCACGCCGAGGAGGTTGCAGTTGGACTGCCGACCTCGATAGTTGCGGCGGCAGACGACGAGGCTGTGGCGCTTAAAATAGCCGGCGCTTTTGCCAACACCTGCATGCGCGTTTACACGAACACTGACGTTCGCGGAGTCGAGCTTTGCGGTGCCTTAAAGAATATTATCGCCTTGGCGGCGGGAATGTCGCGCGGTATGGGCTTTGGAGATAACGCAAAGGCTATGCTGATTACGAGGGGGGCGTCCGAGATTACCCGTATGGGTATGGCGCTCGGCTGCGAGCGTGCGACCTTCTCAGGACTTGCGGGCATTGGCGACCTTATCGTTACCTGCACCTCGGTGCATAGCCGTAACAACCGCTGCGGCGAGCTTATCGGCGGCGGTATGTCTTATGCCGAGGCATCGGAGAAAATCGGAATGGTCGTTGAGGGCTATCACGCGCTTGAAGCAGCTATAGAGCTCTCGGAAAAATACGGCGTCGAGATGCCGATAACCCGTGCTGTGTATGACGTGATAAAGGAAGGCAAGCCTATCTTTGACGTTATGCGAGGTCTTATGAACCGCGATATCAAAAGCGAGCTCATAGTTTGATTATATGAAGATTTTTACGCGGAGTATGGGAATAAAACCTCATATTCCGCATATTTATGCATTTTATGCAGGTTTAAATGCATATTTTTGTTAAATATCTCAGGGAGAATGAAAAAAATTGCATTTTTTGTGAAAAAATATTCAAAAACCCCTTGACAAAAAGGAAATCGGGTATTACAATATAGAGCGTACAAAACATTCCGGAGGACAAAAGAATGGATAAATCGAAAATCAAAAAGGTTGTCCTCGCCTACTCTGGCGGACTTGACACCTCTATCATAATTCCGTGGCTTAAGGAGAATTACAACAACTGTGAAGTTATTGCAGTATCAGGCAACGTCGGTCAGGCTGACGAGCTTGAGGGACTTGAGGAAAAGGCGCTCAAGACCGGCGCGTCTAAGCTCTATATCGAGGACCTCACCGACGAGTTCGTTGACGACTACATAATCCCGACGGTCAAGGCGGGCGCGCTTTACGAGGAATATATGCTCGGTACATCGTTCGCACGTCCGATAATTGCAAAGAGAATTGCCGAGATAGCACTCGCCGAGGGCGCTGACGCTATCTGCCACGGCTGCACCGGTAAGGGCAACGACCAGGTAAGATTTGAGCTTGCTATCAAGGCGTTTGCGCCGAATATGCCTATCATTGCCCCTTGGCGCGAGTGGGACATCAAGTCGCGCGAGGAGGAGATTGACTACGCTGAGGCTCACAACGTGCCTCTTAAGATTAACCGCGAGACCAACTACTCGAAGGATAAAAACCTCTGGCACCTCTCTCACGAGGGTCTTGACCTTGAGGACGCGGGAAACGAGCCTATGTATGAAAAAGAGGGCTTTCTTGAAATGGGAGTTTCTCCCCTTTTAGCTCCCGACAAGCCCACCTATCTCACCCTTGACTTTGTAGAGGGTGCGCCCGTAGCACTTAACGGTGAGAAGATGAGTGCAAAGGATATAATCCTCGCTCTTAACAAGCTCGGCGGTGAGAACGGCATAGGACTTCTCGACATAGTTGAAAACAGACTTGTCGGTATGAAGTGCCGCGGTGTTTATGAGACCCCGGGCGGAGCTATTCTCTACTTCGCTCATAACTACCTTGAGACCCTCTGCCTTGACAAGATGACCATGCACGAAAAGCAAAAGCTCTCTATCACCTTTGCAGAGCTCGTTTACAACGGTCAGTGGTTCACTCCTCTTCGCGAGGCGCTCTCGGCATTCGTCGACAAGACGCAGGAGACGGTTACAGGTAAGGTAAGAATAAAGCTCTACAAGGGCAATATGATTAAGGCAGGCGCTTGGAGCGACTACTCGCTCTACTCCGAGGAGATTGCAACCTTCGGCGAGGACAACGTTTATAACCAGGCGGACAGCGCCGGCTTTATTAACCTCTTCGGTCTTCCCATCAAGGTTGCCGCTGCCGTAAAGGCAAAGAACAAGAAAAAGGACGGCTGATATGGCAGGCGAAAAAATGTGGGCGGGCCGTACGGCAGGTGGCACGAGCAAGGTAGCCGACGACTTCAACTCATCAATCCGCGTTGACTCGGTGATGTATAGGCAGGACGTAAAGGGCTCTATGGCCCACGCGGCGATGCTCGCGGAGTGCGGTATCATCACGAGCGACGATGCCGACAAAATCATAGCGGGCCTTGAAGGAATACTTGCCGACATTGACTCGGGCGTGCTTAAGATTTCACCCGATGCCGAGGACATTCATATGTTCGTTGAGTCGGTTTTGACCGAGCGCATTGGCGACGCCGGCAAAAGACTTCACACGGCAAGAAGCCGCAACGACCAGGTAGCCGTTGACACAAGACTATATATGAGAGACAAGGTTGAAGAAATCAAGTCGCTCATTATCTCACTCATTGAGGCGATAGTAACGGTTGCCGAGGCAAACTCTGACGCTATCATGCCGGGATACACGCATCTTCAGAGAGCGCAGCCTATAAGCTTTGCGCACCATCTTCTCGCCTACGTAGAGATGCTAAAGCGAGACTTTACGAGACTTTCAGATGCTGTGATGAGAATGAACGTTTCACCGCTTGGCGCGTGCGCTCTCGCAGGCACGACCTACCCTATCTCAAGGGCTATGACGGCGAAGGCACTCGGCTTCGACTCCTATGCCGAGAACTCTATTGACGCGGTCTCAGACAGAGATTACGCTGTGGAATTACTTTCGGCTTTCTCGCTTATTATGACTCATCTCTCTCGCTTTTCCGAGGAGATAATCCTCTGGTCGAGCTGGGAATTTTCCTTCGTTGAGCTTGACGATGCCTACACCACAGGCTCGTCCATTATGCCGCAGAAGAAGAACTCGGATATGGCAGAGCTCGTCAGAGGTAAAACAGGAAGAGTATACGGTGACCTTATGGGAACTCTCACGATGCTAAAGGGACTGCCCCTTGCCTACAACAAGGATATGCAAGAGGATAAGGAGTCACTCTTCGACGCGACGGAGACGACTGCCCGATGTCTTGAAATCTTCATTCCTATGGTAAGGACGATGAAGGTAAAGCGAGATAATATGCTCGCTGCGGCAAATCGCGGCTTCATCAACGCGACAGACCTCGCGGATTATCTCACGAAACGCGGTATGCCCTTTAGGTCGGCATACAAGATTACGGGAGAAATTGTAAACGAGTGTTTACAAAAAGGACTCGTTCTCGACACTCTCCCACTAGAAGACTACAAAAAGCACACCGATATTTTCGGTGAAGACTTATATAAGGAAATATCTCTTAAAACCTGTGTTGAAAAGAGAATTTCAGACGGCTCGACAGGGCCTAAATCGGTAGAGCGCCAGATAGCGCTTGCAAAAGAGTTTATAAATTTTAATAAATAAAAGAGGTATTAAAAAATGAAAAAGATTATCGCACTTATACTTTCACTTGCGCTTGTATGCGCTTCCGTATTTGCACTTTCCTCCTGCGGCCCCAAAGGAAAGACTCTTGCAGAGGTACTTGAAGCAGGCGAGCTTGTTGTTGCTACTTCCCCCGACTTCCCTCCCTTTGAGAACCTTGAGGGTGGCAAGGTAGTTGGTATCGAGGTTGAGATTATGGAGCTCATCTGTGAGGAGCTCGGTGTCGATTTCGTTATTGAAGAGATGGACTTTGACTCCGTCCTTCCCGGTATTCAGGCAGCTAAATTCGACTGCGGTATGTCCGGCATTACCGTAACTCCCGAGCGTGAGAAGAACGTACTTTTCACCGACGTTTACTACATCGCGGCACAGGCAATAGTAGTTCCTGCAGACAGTGACATTGACTCTAAGGCTGACCTTGATGGCAAGAAGGTATCGGTTCAGGAAGGTACTACCGCAGAGGACTTCTGTCTTGATGAGGGCTACGAGGTAAAGGGCTTCAAGGCGAACTCCGACGCAAAGCTTGAGATGACAAACGGCGGAGTTGACGCATGGGTTGTTGACAACCTTACCGCAAAGGAAATGTGCGAGGGCGACGACAGCGTTAAGATTCTCTCCGAGTTTATGACCGAGGAGCCCTACGCGTTCGCGTTTACCTTCGGCTCTGAGGACCTTGTTGAAGCTATCAACGAAATCCTCGCAGACCTCATTGCAGACGGCACAGTAGCTGACATATTCGAGGAGTACGGTGTAGCCTACGAGGCTCCCGAAAACTGATTTATTTGACGGGGTGCGGCTTTCGCACCCCTCGCCTTGTTTTTATAAGACAACTTTTAGGAGATTTTTATGAAAAAAACACTGAGGATACTTCCTCTTTTACTCATAATTTTCACGCTTTTCTTCTCGCTTACCTCCTGCGGTGCGTCGGTATCCGACATCGGCTCCGCAAAAGCAGCGGCAGACACTCTGGAGTTTAACTTCTATGAGGTAACTCTCGTTAAAAAGGAGAGCGAGCTTTCGGAATATGAGTACGGAGACAAGTGCTCAAGCCTCGTTATCGCGTTAAAGGACGGAAATGAGGTTAAAATTTATTACGCAAAAAGTTCATCTCTTGCCGAGGATATTTATGACGCACTTCTGCCTACAAAAGACGATGGTGACTTATGCGAGATTTCGGGCAAAACCGTTTATATTGGCAGCTCCGAGGGTATTTCAGCAGCAACCGTAAGACCGTGGACAACCCAGCTCTATCATACCTTTATCGAAGACGCGAGATTTATGTATCTTGTCGAGGGCTTCGGCAATACCTTCCTTATAACGCTCGGTGCTCTCCTTATCGGTGCGGTTCTCGGTATACTTATCGCGGTAGCGAAGTATTATGCCGAGGGCAATCCTAAGCTTTGGGCGGTGAATCTTATCTGCGACCTATACACCACCGTAATACGAGGAATTCCAATTACCGTGTTACTCCTTATTTTCTATTTCGTCGTGCTTGTCAGCGCAGAGGGCGTTATCGTCGCGATAATCGCTTTCGGTATAAACTCGGCAGCATATATGGCTGAGCTTGTGAGAAGCGGTATTAACGCTGTGGACAAGGGACAGATGGAAGCGGCACGAAGCCTCGGTATGTCAAAGTGGCAGGCTATGCGCACGATAATCTTCCCTCAGGCGATAAAAAACGTGCTTCCTGCTATCGGTAACGAGTGTATAGCACTGTTAAAGGAGACCTCGGTTGCCGGCTACGTTGCCGTGGTTGACCTAACCCGTGCGGCAAACCTCATAAGAAACAACACCTACGATGCCTTTAATCCCCTTATTCTCTCGGCGCTCGTGTATCTTATCCTCGTAGTGCTTATGACGAAGGGACTCTCAGTACTTGAAAGGAGGCTCAAGAGAAATGGGAAGCACTAATATAATTGAGGTACGCAACCTCACAAAGAAGTTCGAGTCGGTGGACGTTCTCCGCGGTATTTCAACCGAGATTCGTCAGGGCGACGTGGTTTGCATAATCGGAGCATCGGGCTCGGGCAAATCCACCTTTCTCCGTTGTCTCAACCGCCTTGAAGAGCCGACCTCGGGCGAAATTATCTTCGACGGTGTATCGCTTACCGATAAGGGTGTGGACTTAAATCTTCACAGGCAAAAGATGGGAATGGTGTTCCAGCAGTTTAACCTATTCCCTCACCTGACTATTCTCAAGAACCTCACAATAGCTCCGATGATGCTCAAGGGTGTCTCGCGTGAGGCGGCTGAGGAAAAGGCTATGGCGCTCCTTTCGCGCGTAGGACTTGCAGACAGGGCAAACGACTACCCGGATATGCTTTCGGGCGGTCAGAAGCAGAGGGTGGCAATAGTCAGAGCGCTCTGCATGGAGCCTGAGGTTATGCTCTTTGACGAGCCGACGTCGGCGCTCGACCCCG
>JAZNHD010000044.1:0-4454 GCA_045576815.1 Eubacteriales bacterium | reverse complement strand
CCTCTTCGCGAGAGACAGGCAGACGGCTCGAAGCATCCCTTCGACCAGTTCATCACCGACACAAAGACTCCCGCAGGCAGATGGGGCGACCCTGAGGACCTCGGTGGTACTGCGGTATTCCTTGCATCCAAGGCGTCTGATTTTGTTAACGGTCAGGTAATCTACGTTGACGGAGGTATTCAGGCATATTTCGGTAAATTCCCCGGCTGATAAGGAGACGAAAATGAAAAATTATAAGCAACTTCTTGAGGAGAATAAGGCTTGGGCAGAGGAGGTCTTTAAAAAGATCGACGCGAAGATGTCCGAGGTAACTATCCGCTCTCGCGATAAGGTGCCGGACGGTGTTGATAAGAACGGTTTTCACGTTGAAAAGCCTATAAACTGGTGGACGAACGGCTTCTGGGGCGGCCTCAACTGGCTTCTCTATGAGAAGACCGGTAATGAAAATTACAAGCTTACTGCACAGTCGAGCGAGAAGAAGCTTGATGCAGCCTTCAAGAACTTTAATCAGATTCACCACGACGTAGGCTTTATGTGGCACATTCTCTCCGGCGCAAGCTATCGCTTGACCGGCGACGAGGCATCGAAGCTTCGTAACCTTTACGCAGCTTCTATTCTTTCCTCGAGATTTGTCCTTGACGGCGGCTTCATCGTTGCGTGGAACTCAAAGAGCCAGCAGAACTGGACTATCGTTGACTGCCTTATGAACCTTGCACAGCTTTATTGGGCATCTGAGGTTCTCGGTGACGACAGATTTAAGAGAATTGCTATGGCTCACGCCGACATGACCCTCATGGACCACCTTCGTCCCGATGGCTCGATAGCTCACATCGTTGAGCACGACAGAGAGACCGGTGAGGTTGTTAAGACCTACGGCGGCCAGGGCTTTGCTGAGGGCTCGTCCTGGGCAAGAGGTCAGGCTTGGGGCGTGTACGGCTTCGTTATTTCCTACCTTCATACAGGGGAACAGAGATACCTTGACGCTGCAAAGCAGGTTGCTAACTACTTTATCGCTTGCTGCTGCGACGACTGGCTCCCGAGAGTTGACTTCCGCGCTCCCTCAGAGCCCGTATATTACGACTCCACCTCCGGCGCGGCTGCCGCTTGCGGTATGATTGAGCTTGCAAAAATTCTTCCCGAGAACGAGGGCGGTGTTTATATGCATGCTGCTATTAAGCTTCTTCAGGCGCTTGAGAAGAACTTCTGTGACTTCGATCCCGCAAACGACCATATGCTCGGCTACGGCACCATTCATTACCCCGTAAATATGACTCCCGAGGAGGCAGGTCTACACATTAGCATTATCTACGGTGATTTCTACTACACCGAGGCTATTCTTAAGCTTCTCGGCTCTGAGTTTAACCCCTGGTAAATATTTTAAACCGAATTTAAAAAGGGTTTTGCAAACAATGGTTTGCAAAACCCTTTATTTTTTACATTATCGAGCTTTGGAAAGCAACGGCCTTTCCTATGATTTTTATGTCGTTGAGCTCGTCCTTTACGTAAACAAGCGGCGCGTATTTCGGATTTTCGGGGGAGAGAATGAGCTTACCCTCCTCGGGATAGAAGTAAACGCGCTTGAGTGTTGCCTCGTCGTTAATTATAACAGCTGCAATCTCACCGTTATCAACCGAGCTCTGCGAGCGGATAAATACGATATCTCCGTCGTAAATACGCGCTCCGGTCATAGAGTCGCCTACAGCGCGAAGACAAAAGTCGGCGTCAAGGTCGGCACCGGCAGCAGCAAAGCTCTCGTGCTCCTCCTCAGCGTAAATAGGTTTACCGCAGGCAATACTGCCAAGTATTGGGAGTCCCTTCGTTGCAATCGGCATAATATTGTTGAATCTGTCAAACACCTCGCCGTTATCCCATCCCATCAGTGCGGACGGTGTTGTGCCGAGCGCCTCGGCAAGACTTACCACTTTGTCGGGTGGTATATTTGAGATAACACCGTTTTCATAGCGGTGTATCGTCTGACGGCTGGTTCCTATCCTTTCGGCCAGCTCCTCAAGAGTCATCTTGCGCGCACGGCGTAGCTCCTTTAGCTTGTTTGGCAGCATAAATTCACCTAACCTTCCTTTTATTATATAATCAAAATGGAGTGCTTTCAGCATCGTCACGTATATTGTAACATTTTGTCACCTAAAAAGCAATAGTTTTTTGAAAAAAGTTGAAAAATTGTTAAAAATCACTTGACAAGTAACAAAACTTCTGCTATAATTGTCACATAACAGGTTACAATTTGTGGAAATTAACCTTTTAAGTTACAAAGAAAGGAGGAAGAGAGCCATGTTCCATAACCTTAATTTACCCTCTAATATGCCCGAGCGCCTATACCGCTCGCCTTCGGAGATACGGATTGACATGAAGCGGATAGCGGATGGGATGACGAGGATTGACTCAATGCTTTCCGTACACAGCCTGCGGATAAGCCTCTTTGGCGAGGATTCGGTTGAGGAGCTGCGGAAGAAGATACTGGAGCTTCGGTCGGCGGTCTCCCACGCAGATAAATCCTTAAGGCTACTTACAAGGTTCGAGAGCGCCGTGGCAGAGCTTGGACGTGAGCTTGACGGGGTGATATGTGCGCTAAGGGGGTAAGGAATACGGAGGATGCTCTTATAGTTGCGCTTTGTGCGGACTATGAGCGCAGAGCGAGGGCTATCGCCGAAGGGGTGCTTCCGCACGTGACGGAGATGGAATACAAATATCTCAATTATAATATTTACGATGCGGCGGCGGAGACTGTTGGTGTGGAGCTGGCAGAGCTTTACGTTGGTGAGATAGGAGCAAGGACGGGCTATGCCGACTCGGAGGTGGATTCAGTCTCCGAGACAACCTATAAGCAAAAGAAGAAGAGAGTAAAACAGGCGATAGCAAGAAAGCTCCATCTATCCTTCTAATTATTTTTACGTGTCGTCTCCTTGCGACAATATTTTTACGCTCCTTATGTTAAAATACCGTAGTAAAGAATTATTCTGGAAGGGACGGACGTAAAAATGAAGGAGGAAGTTGTTTTTCTTTTGCATGAAGATATGCTTGTTGCCATGCTTCAGTGCGAGCTTGATCACCACACGGCAAAGCGCATAAGAGAGCTTATCGACAGAGAGGTTTTCAGAGTTAAGCCAAGGTGTCTTATGCTTGATTTTTCTGGAGTTAGCTTTATGGATAGCTCAGGGGTCGGACTTATTCTCGGCAGAGTTGAGTCTGCAAGCGCAAACGGTGCTACGGTGCGTCTATCGGGGCTTTCGGCAAGCCTTATGAAGCTCGTGAGACTCTCGGGAATTGAGAGAATTAAAAATTTATCTATTTCAAAATAACCCTACCGTGAGGACTTAAAGATGAAAAGAATTATAAATGAAATGAAGCTGCGCCTACCCGCGATAAGCGTAAACGAGGCGGTAGCACGCTCGGTTGTATCGGTATTTTCTGCCGAACTGAATCCCACTGCCTCGGAGCTTGGCGACCTTCGCTGTGCGGTAAGCGAGGCTGTGACTAACTGTATAGTCCACGCTTACAAGGGGCTTTCTCCAGGCGAGATAGGCTATATTTACATATCCGTCAGACTCTACGACACGCGGGAGATATCGGTTGAAATATCCGATAACGGCTGCGGCATCGAGAACGTTGATGAGGCGCGCCGTCCGTCCTTTACAACCGGAGAGCCTGGCGAGAGATGCGGTATGGGCTTTCTCGTTATGGAGAGCTTCACTGACTCTTTATCGGTGAAGTCGCGTGTCGGTCGCGGCACGACGGTTCTGATGAGGAAAATCCTTGGCCCTTGACCGAGGGGATTTATATGAAAAAAAGAGAAGAAAAGAAAAGTCCGTATGACGAAAATTTGAGACTTCTTTCAGAGTATCGAGCGGGAAATGAAGAAGCAGGGGAGCGGCTCGCGCTTTTAAATGCGCCTCTCGTATACAGTATAGCCGGACGCTTTACTTCGCGCGGCGCTGATATCTCTGACCTCGTGGAGTCGGGAAATATCGGACTTGTCAAAGCTATGAAAACCTTTGATTTCTCAAGAGAATGTGCATTTTCTACCTACGCTGTACCGCTTATTTTCGGGGAAATACGCAGATTTTTGCGTGACGACGGGATTATAAAGGTTTCAAGAGAGGAAAAGCGGCTTTCCGCAATTTTGAGTCAGGAAAGAGAAAGACGGCTGTCGGCAGGAGAAAGCGCAGACATAGCCTCTATTGCAGCGGCAGCAGGAGTATCGGTGCAGGATGCCGCCTCGGCACTTTTTGCAGCCTCGCCTGTGCGTTCGCTTGACGAGCGTGCCTTTGACGATGACGATTCGACGACTCTCGGCAGTATAATATGTGATGATGAGGCTGAGAGGCGCGAGTTTGATAAAATAGCTCTCAGGGTGGCTATTGAGAATCTTACCGAGCCTCAAAGACGGCAAGTCGGATCGTAGCCATGTCGTTCTGTGGGCCAAGGGGTTGAAAATG
>JAZNHD010000043.1:0-20648 GCA_045576815.1 Eubacteriales bacterium | reverse complement strand
AGTAACTATCAGTACAGAATCTTTTGGATTGAGTAACTTTTTAGCAATCTTCAAACGCTTCTGCATCATAGAGAGCCACTTACTATGACGATATGTATCCGCACCATCAACGTAATCGTTGTTGTATTTCCAATCTCGCGCACCCGTATTATAAGGCGGATCGATGTAGATACAATCCACTTTTCCGGCATAAAGATACTCAAGAAGTTGAAGCGCGTGATAGTTGTCGGCTTCAATGAGAGTGTGCCAAAGATCGCTATCGGGAGCATTGCAAACACTATCCATCGGCTTGAGATAGGGATATATCGCATCACCAAACTCTGCCACGGTCACAAGCTCGTTCACATTAAAAGTCGCAACCTCGTCCGCATCCTTCTTCTTGCACTCTGCCTCATCGCCTTTGATTTTCAGTACTCTATAAACCTCGCTCACCTTGCCGGTTTTGAGCGCAACCAAAGCACCTCTCTTAACGGGAATGTCATAAAGAGGCGTACATTCGGGCAGATGCTCCTCGAACACAAGTCCAAACTTCTTCTGTTTATTCATTCGGTCAACTTCGGCTTGTATTCTCGCACGAAGCTCTGGATTTTCTATCTGAGCGATCAAATCGTTAATTGCTGCCATTTTGCTTCTCCTTTTTTGCAATTTCTGCAACTATATATGCCTCAATTGCATCCCGTATCATCATAAGGGCCATTCTCTTAGGTTTGTAAAGTAATTGTTTAAATGGAATATTTCCCCCCATACCGGATGCCGCTTTTGCAGTTGCGATAAATGGTGCGTAATCTATATTTCTCGAAATTTTATCATATAACGAATCTGCTTGGTGTCTAAACAAAGCAGAATCAGCTAATAACTCGTCTATTTTTTCAATTGTATCTTCAGCATCCTTTATTTTCTTTGCTTTATCAATTGTATGCAATAAATCTTCTTTTTTCTTTTCTTCATAAGCTTCTTTCAGCCTATCAATCGCCATTTCGGGACTCATGGTGTGGTACATGAGATAAACGATGTTCATGGTCTTTGCGGGGGCTTGTTTGTAGATCTCTCGGCTTGATTCACCGGTGTAGAAGCTCCAATAGCGGTAAAGGTATCCAGCCCAATAGAGCGTTTCTTTATCGTATATCTCATTATCTTTTGTGAGCTGATCTGCAAGCTCATCTTCCATACGAGAGAGGATATATGCCTTGCCTGCCCACTGAACGTGATGGAACTCGGTATCCATATCAGCCGCAACATCCGAAGTCATAAATGCCTTGATAAAGGCTTCACTACTATAACCGTGCTCAGCAGCAAGGACAAAAAGCTGTCCCTGCGTGTCGCATAAAGTAAGTTGTAATGATTTGCACATATCATTCACCTCTTAAAATTTCATCAAAATACTTTCCTTCACGGCGATACTTAATTTCGATTTCCTCCGCAAGAGCAATTCCCTCTTTTCTTCTTTTAGCACTCATATCTTTCAGTAATGCAAGCTCAAGTTGAGAAAGCATTTCCTCTTTGAGTATCTTAGTTTGTTTACACGCCTTTTCACTAATAGCAACGTACTGTTTACCAAGATCGAGTGCGGAAAGACAGTTAATAAGAGCCACGTCGGTCAAAGTTTTGTTGAAGAAGCGAGATAGCTCGGTGTACATACGGTCATTCGCTATGTACCCGATAATCACATCGTAGCCGTCAGCCATATGCGCATACTTTTCATAGATCGGCGTACCTTTTGCACTCTCCATTTCCTTGCGGTAGTAGGCGATAAGCATTGCCCAATCCATTCCAATCTCAACGGTCAGTACTTTAAGTCCGGTCATATCAAGCTCTACAGTATAGAACTTAGGTTTGTCCTCGTTGCACACAAGCGTCAGTGGCTGGAGCGTGTTAGTTCCCATATAGAAGCCTTTACCAAAGTCACATTCGCCACGGCTGATAGGAGCAATATCACCATCAATTCCTTTCTTCGAGCCGTGATAGAGCACGAGTTTATCATCAGTATTGGCATAAGCCTTGGTATCTATAATGAGCTGTACAACGTCAATTGCACGTTCCTTGCAGAAATTATATAATTGTGTCTGCGCCATGCGGTTAGGCGCGGTTTTGCCATTCTCCCAACGATTGATAGAAAGCGTTGTTGTTCCAAGGGCAGAAGCAAACTGTTCCTGACTCATATTAGCAGCATAACGGATAGCCTTGATCAATTCTTTCATGATAATACCACCTATCATTTGTAATCTACCACTATTATATATTATGATAGGGCATTTGTCAATAATATTATTGTTTTTTATGAACTAATACCAAAAGAAATTAAAATTTTCTCTTCTATGTCGCAAATCTTTTGCGGATTGCGTATTTCTCCTACCTTTGATTTTATTCTCGATTTATCAATTGTTGTTATCTGCTCGCAAAGCACTGTGGAATCCATTATTACGCCACAGTCATCAGGGGTAAGTATCACATGCGTCTCTTTCATTTGTTTGTTTTTTGATGTCAACGGACAAATAATTGTTGTTGGTGAAAATCTGTTGCCGTTGTCATTCTGTATAACGACAACGGGACGTAGACCGCCCTGCTCCGAGCCAACCCGCTCTCTCAAATCGACCAGATATATCCCTCCTCTGATCACCCTTGTATCAATGTTATTATTCTTTCTTATCATCTTTTCTTCCTTTGATAATTTATATTTTATGCAGGTAAATTTTCCTTTGCCGACATCCTAAAAAAATGTCGGCAAAATGTCGGCAAAAGGCAAAAAATATACCCCTATCGTCTAAACAACGATAGGGGTGATTTTGTTAAAAACCCTTATATATCAAGCCTTTGAAGCTTCTTCAATCGCAACGGCAACCGCTACAGTCATTCCGACCATAGGGTTGTTGCCCGCACCAATGAGTCCCATCATCTCTACGTGTGCGGGAACGGAAGAAGAACCTGCGAACTGAGCGTCGCCGTGCATTCTACCCATGGTATCAGTCATACCGTAGGAAGCAGGGCCTGCCGCCATGTTATCGGGGTGAAGAGTACGGCCGGTACCTCCGCCGGATGCAACCGAGAAGTACTTAACACCGTTCTCGTTACACCACTTCTTATAAGTGCCTGCAACGGGGTGCTGGAATCTGGTGGGGTTGGTAGAGTTACCGGTAATGGAAACACCAACGTGCTCATGTCACATGATAGCAACGCCTTCAGGTACGCTGTCAGCGCCGTAGCACTTAACCTTTGCTCTGTCGCCCTTCGAGTAAGCGGTCTCTGAGAGAACCTTAACCTCCTCAGTGTAGGGGTCGAACTCGGTCTTAACGTAGGTGAAGCCGTTGATACGTGAAATAATCATAGCCGCATCCTTACCAAGACCGTTAAGGATAACGCGAAGAGGATTAGTTCTTACCTTATTAGCGTTAAGAGCAATCTTGATAGCGCCCTCTGCCGCTGCAAAGGACTCGTGTCCTGCAAGGAAGCAGAAGCACTCGGTGGACTCGGAAAGAAGCATAGAGCCGAGATTACCGTGGCCGAGACCAACCTTACGGTTCTCAGCAACCGAACCGGGAATACAGAATGCCTGAAGACCGATACCGATAGCGGCAGCGGCGTCAGCAGCCTTGGTGCAGCCCTTCTTAATTGCAATTGCCGCACCTACGGTGTATGCCCATTTTGCGTTCTCGAACGCTATGGGCTGAGTTTCCTCTACTATCTTATAGGGGTCAATGCCCTTTGCATCGCATATAGCCTTGCACTCGTCAATAGAGGAAATACCGTATTCTTTAAGAGTAGCGAGAATTTTAGCCTCGCGTCTTTCATAACCTTCAAAATGTGCCATCTTATTTCCTCCTTATTATTCCTTACGGGGATCTATGTACTTAGCGGCCTCAGCAAATCTGCCGTAAGTGCCCTTAGACTTCTCGTATGCCTCGTTAGGCTCCATACCCTTCTTGATGAAGTCGGTCATCTTACCAAGAGACACGAACTCGTAGCCGATAACCTGATTGTCCTCGTCAAGAGCCATTCTCGTGCAGTAGCCCTCGGTCATCTCGAGGTAGCGAACCCCCTTTGCCTTAGTGCCGTACATAGTACCAACCATCGAGCGCTCACCCTTACCGAGATCCTCCATACCTGCGCCTATAACAAGGCCGCCTTCGGAGAACGCGGACTGCGAGCGTCCGTAAACTATCTGAAGGAAAAGCTCACGCATAGCGGTGTTGATAGCATCGCAAACAAGGTCGGTGTTAAGTGCCTCAAGAAGAGTCTTGCCGGGAAGAATCTCAGCAGCCATAGCCGCGGAGTGAGTCATACCCGAGCAGCCGATGGTCTCAACGAGAGCCTCCTCAATGATACCGTCCTTAACGTTAAGAGAAAGCTTGCACGCGCCCTGCTGAGGTGCACACCAGCCCACACCGTGAGTGTAAGCCGAGATGTCAGCAATATCCTTTGCCTTAACCCATTTGCCCTCCTCGGGAATGGCAGCGGGTCCGTGATGAGGGCCCTTGGCAACCACGCACATGTTTTCCACTTCCTTGGGATAAACAAGTTCTGCCATTTTTATATTCTCCTTTTAATTAAATAACGATTAAACTATCGTACCTACGAGGGGAGTCTTGCTGAATACAGCGTTAGCCTCATCGGTATCAATGTGCATTGCGGGAGCAAACTTCTCGCTTACTCTTACAACAACGTCGCCGAATACGAGAGAGCGCTCGGAGTCTGAGCTAACCTTAACGGATACGATCTGCTTATCGGATACGCCCATCTCAGCTGCTGCCTCGGGAGTGAGGTGTATATGACGCTTAGCCGCGATAACACCCTCGGTGAGCTCAAGCTCAGCACCGGTCTCAGGGTTTACGAGCTTGCACGCGCCGCTGCCTGCGATGTCGCCGGACTCACGGATAGGAGCGGTAACGCCGATAGCACGGGCATCGGTGAGAGAAATTTCAACCTGGCTTGCGGGACGGGTGGGGCCAAGGATAGACGCCTTAAGCGTGCCCTTAGGGCCTACGACGGTAAGCTTCTCAGCGCAAGCGTACTGGCCGGGCTGGCTGAGGTCCTTCTTTCTCGTAAGCTCGTAGCCCGCGCCAAAAAGCACGTCAACAGCTTCTCTTGAGAGGTGAATGTGTCTTGCAGAGGTTTCAACGATAACTTCCTTCATTGGAGTATCTCCTTCAAAGTTTTATTTGCGAGCCGTGTATCAGCCGCATTATTCCGCATAACATTATAGCATAAACAATTAAAAAAATCAATGTATAAAACGAAAAGTTTGTAGAAAAAATAACTAAAAACATTTTATTTCGCAATGCAAAGGAATTTTAAGGTAATGGATACTGAAAAAGGGATGAGAGAGTCTGCCGACGATGGCGGAATGATAAAGGACGGAGGGGCTATACTTGAAAATGACGGGGGCGCATTTTACTGTCTTTCTATAATCGGGCAGGTTGAAGGACATTACGTCCTCGACAACTCGCAGAAAACAACGAAATACGACCACGTAATCCCTACCCTTGTGGCGCTTGAGGAAAGTGACAGAATTGACGGGATTATAATACTGATTAACACGCTCGGCGGTGATGTCGAGGCAGGTCTTGCCATTGCAGAGGTTATAGCGAGCCTCAGGAAGCCCACGGCTTCAATAGTCCTTGGCGGCGGTCACTCGATAGGCGTACCACTTGCGGTAAGTGCCGGGCGCTCCTTCATCGTGCCGAGTGCGACTATGACAATACACCCCGTAAGAACGAACGGCGTGGTGCTTGGCGTTCCGCAGTCCTTTGATTACCTTGAAAAGATGCAGGACAGAATAATTAAGTTTATCGTGCGCCATTCAAAAGTCAACGAGGATTACTTCAGACGGCTGATTTCGCGCACCGACATACTCGTCAACGACATCGGCTCTATCCTTGACGGCTACGAGGCGACGGCATGCGGACTTATCGACGAGGTTGGAGGTATCAAGGAAGCGCTTGCTTATCTCAAGCGCACAGTCAGCGAAGAAAAGAAAAAAGAGTAAGTTTTTTCGACTTTTTCCGTAATTACCCATTGTAAATCGAAAAAAACTGTGCTAAAATATTATTAGAATGTTGGAGGTTTTGACATGGGATTATTTAGTTTTTTGTTTGGAAAAAAGAAAAAGGCAATCGCGCCTGTAAACGAAGATATAACCGAAAGCGACGGCCAGGAGAAATATCTCTTGGATAAAGAGCCTGAGGACTTCGCCGCACCACCCGCAGTCGAGGAAAAAAAGGCGTCTGCTACAGTAATTCCCGGTGACAAGGTAATTATCGAGGGCACAGGTGGCCGCACCTTAAAGGACACCGTTAAAAAGACTGAGTCAAAGAACACTAATGCAAATAAGGTTATTAAAAAGGTGGGCGGAGTCGTCGTAAGCGACGAGCCAAAGACGGCAAATCAAAAGGCAGCTCCTGTCAAAAAGGACGCTCCAAAGGTTGAAGAGACTCCTGTCTCTGAGGACGGTGAGGTGCTTGAGAGCAAAACCACCCGCTCAGGAAAATTCGAGCTTAAAAGGGCCAAGGATGGCAGATTTTTCTTCAATCTTTACGCATCTAATCACACCGTAATCGCATTTTCTCAGATATACTCTTCCTCGAGCAGTGCGCTTAACGGTATAAAGAGCGTTATGGCAAACGCAGGGATTGCGAACAACGAGGACACCACGCTAAAAAATCCCACCTCTGCGCCTTTTCCTAAATGGGAGATATACATAGACCGTGCAAATCAGTACCGCTTCCGTCTTTATGCGGGCAACGGCAACTGCGTATGCCACGCAGCACACGGCTACACGACGAAATCCGGCTGCAAGGGCGGTATTGACAGTATTATACGCTTTGCCTCAGAGGCAAGAATTGATAAAAAATATCTTGTGAAATAGAAAAATGCGCCCATGGGCGCATTTTTTGTTTAGTGCTCGGAGAGCCAAGCTTCAGCCGTTTTTTTCGACATACGCTTGATATTTTCGGTCGAGTGCTTTGAATTTTCTCCACCGTTGACATATAGAAAATAGTTGCCATCCTCGGTTAAATAGAGCGATTCCTCAAAGCCGTCTGCATCACCAAAATTTCCGACAGTGTATTTTCTAATAAGTCTCGATTTTTCAGTATTATACTCTTTTTTGCAAATAATTCTTTTCATTTTTACCACCTTTCTTGTTTATAGGTATTCTCTTCTAGCTAAAAATATGATAGCACAATTGTGATTTTATTTCAATGGAAATTTAAGTAAATTGAGAGGATATATGTCATCCTTTTTATTCACTAACCGCAACGGAAAGCTCGGTCTCAACCCTCTTGCGCTCGCGAGTAGCCGCACTGATAACAAACTGGAAGCCTAGAAGAACGCAAGCCATCATAATTGCAGCACCAATGAATGCGTAATTATAGCTGCCGAAGATATCGAAGCAGAGGTTCATAACAAACGAGCCGGTAGCGTAGCCGGCGGTATTTATAGCAACTATTATACCGAGCATTTTTGCATAAGCTCGCTCACCGAACAGCTCCGCAGTTATTATGGGAAGCATAACTGTTTCAAGAGGAAGCGCCACGGCTGTCAAAAAGGTGTAGACAACTGCTATAATCTGTCCCGTAAGGCTATTTGTCGTAACTGTAAGAAGAAGCATAATAACAACGGCACTCACCGTGCATATCGTAACTGTCGGGCGAAGCCCAAACTTATCGTACATAAATCCCGTAAGGAACTTCGAGCCCGCAAGTGCTACCGAGCCAATGCTTCCAACGTTGGCAACAAATGCAGGGTCAAGACCGACGTCACGCATATGCACGCTCGCAGCACTCGTTACTCCCTGAAGCAGCATTCCGGCGCAAAAAACGCACACGGCAACACCGTAGAAATATCCTTTTTTCATCGCAGCCGAATATTCAATGCCTGCCCAATCTCTGCCGTGGCCCGACTTCGCCTTGGCAACCGTCTTCTCCGACTCACCCTCTATCCTCTTGGGTCTATCCTTAAAAAAGATAATAATGAGAACTAGCACTGCGGTGAGAATTGCTGAAATCAAAAGATAGGCGTCTCTATACGTCGTAGCACCGCTTTCATTGAATATTATAGGTCTTACAATTTGGATTGCGATAGCGCCGCCAAGACCGTTTGAGGCAAGTATCGCACCCATAATAGTGCCCTTGTTTTTCTTTGACCAAATGTTAACAACGTAGCCGACAAGCGTCGTAGTAGTCCACGCAAGTCCCACACCGAGCAGTATGCCGGCAAGGTAAAGAACCCATACGTTTGTAGCATACGCATAGCAAAGCGACGAACAAATAAGTGAGATAAAACCGGCCACGGCAAGCTTTTTAGGCCCGAATTTTGAAATTAACACACCGAAAAAGACGTTAAGAACAGAGGTTGATATGTAACGAAGGCTGTCGGTTATCGAATATTCCGAACGTCCTATACCGAGAGACTCACAAATGGAGTCAATAAACTGTCCCTTTGGCGAAGAGCAAAAGCCGAGCGCTGTAAACACCATAAGAAAGGATACGCCTATAACCACCCACTTACAGTCAAACCGTCTTTTTTTGTTAAGATTTTTTTCCATTGCTACTACCTCATTTAATCACAAAGGTCCGCAAAAACGCAGACCAAGCCCATTAATATACTAGCACATATTGCTTTCTTTTGCAATGTTTATTTCAAAAAAAATGTCACAAAAATACTCCTTTTGCTTGGCACAAAAATATTTATTTTATATATTGTATTTTTCGGAAAAATGTGGTAGAATATACTGTAAAGATTTTTTTACAGTTCAACAGCATCGAAGGAGGTGAGCGCTGTGCCGGAAAAAAACGTAATGAATCCCTCGGGGGAGTCCAGCATAACTAAGGAAAAGCCGATTGAGGACACCTTTGCCGCTATTCCCGACCCCGATGAAATTTATGCGGTTATGCGCGAGATTGAAGCTGTGACCATACCGGAAATGCTAGGCTTGGACGGCACTGCCGCAGAGGAGGAGTCATTTGATGAGGCTGACTGCGATACAACCGACACACCCGAGCCCGAGATAGAGGGACAGATTGCGCTTACTTCTATCCCCGTTATTGAAAAAGAAGACTTAGCCGACACCTCCGATACCGATTACGGAAATGCGTACGAGCAACCGGCTGTTACAGTGGAGGAGGACGCCGTTCCCGCACCCGAGCAGCTCACCATTAGTATAGGTGACGAGCAGCCAGAGGCGCGCGAGGAAAAGAAGGATAAAGGATACGACTCTAAAAAACCGCGCAAAATCGACTCGGTGTTCGAGTTCGTCGAGCTGCTTATTTTCACGTTTCTCACCGTTATGGTGGTAAGCTCCTTTTTCTTCCGGCACTCCGAGGTTATCGGCTCGTCTATGGAAAACACGCTTCACGACGGCGATCATCTTATAATCTCCGACCTTTTTTACACTCCCGCACGCGGTGATATAATCGTTTGCTCCGATTACTCTACAGGCCTTAAAAGCCCCATCGTAAAGCGAGTTATCGGCATTGCGGACGACACTGTTAAAATCGACAAGGACGGAAACGTTATGCTTAACGGTGAGATACTTGATGAGCCTTACGTTTATATAAATTCAGCCTTCCCCGCTTACAGAGATGGCGAGTGGGTTGTCCCCGAGGGAGAGGTGTTCGTTATGGGCGACCACAGAAACGTCTCCGAGGACTCACGTAGCTTTGGCACGGTTAAGGTTGACAGTATTCTCGGAAAAGTGCTTTTGAGATTTTACCCGTTTGACAAATTCGATGTTGTTAACTAAAGTTAACATTTTGTGCGGTCGCAGTCAGGCGACAGAATGAGGATATTATGTCAAAAAATCCGATACAGTGGTTTCCCGGGCATATGGCGAAGACAAAGCGCTTAATACGCGAGTGTCTTCCCGAGGTGGATATTATTCTTGAGCTTATAGACTCGAGAATACCTTACAGCTCAAAGAACCCCGAAATAGAAAAAATGATAGGTGACAAGCCTAAAATAACCGTTATGACCAAGGCGACACTGGCAAACCCAGAGGCAACGAGGTGTTGGGTTGAATACTTTAAGTCGCGCGGTATTCGTGCCGTTGTTATCGACTCTGTGACCGGACTCGGAGTAGACGCGCTTGCCGCGGCAGTGCGCGAGGCGCTTGCAGAGAAAACTCAAAGATACCGTGACAAAGGAATGACAGGACGAAAGCTCAAGGCTATGATAGTCGGTATTCCCAACGTTGGAAAATCCTCTCTCATAAACCGTATTGCCGGCGGCAAAAAAGCCAAGGTTGAGGACCGTCCGGGCGTGACAATGACGAAACAGTGGGTGCCTACAGAAATCGGCTTTGACCTGCTTGATATGCCCGGTGTCCTTTGGCCGAAGTTTGAGGACGAGAGGGTTGGCGAAAATCTCGCTATAACCGGTGCGATACGCGACAAAATCCTCGACACCGAGGAAATCGCCATGATAATGTGCCAAAGACTTATGGATATAGCGTCTGTGGAATTTACCTCGCGCTATAAATTAAATTCTGACGAGGCGGAAGGGCTTGACGGATACGATTTGTTCGAGCTTGTCGGCAGACGTCGCGGCTTTCTCATCAGCGGCGGTGAGGTAAATCACTCCAGAACGGCAGACGTGCTTCTTGACGAGTTCCGAGGCGGAAAAATCGGAAGAATCACACTTGAGCTGCCCGAAAAAACCGAGAGGACATAATATGCCGAGCTTTGAATACGAAAACAAGCATTACAGCGAAGGCTGCACGGCAGTCTGCGGCTGTGACGAGGCAGGGCGCGGTCCGCTCTGCGGTTCGGTTGTTGCGGCAGCCGTAATACTTCCCCGAGATTTAACAATCCCGGGACTTGACGACTCAAAAAAGCTAACTGAGAAAAAACGAGAGGCGCTTTTTGACGTAATCGTTGAAAAGGCTGTTGCCTACGCGATTTGTGAGGCTACCCCCTCCGAAATAGACGAAATCAACATACTTAACGCATCAATGCTTGCTATGCGGCGCGCGGTAGATGCACTTTCAGTGAAGGCCGATTTTGCCCTGATTGACGGCAATTGCTCGCGCGGCTTTGAAATTCCTACCGAGACGGTGGTAAAGGGCGACTCGAAGAGCTGCTCTATAGCCGCAGCCTCGATACTCGCAAAGGTGACGAGGGACAAGCAGTGCATAGAGCTTGACCGCGAGTACCCCCAGTACGGAATAGCAAAGCACAAGGGCTACCCTACGAAAGACCATATGGAAGCGGTCAGAAAATACGGCCCCTCCCCTATACACAGACGCAGCTTTTTGAAATTTTTAAGCAATGAAAATACTTGAGCTGCTTACACCGAAGCGAAAAATCGGCAATCTCGGTGAGGCTGCTGCCGTTAAGTACTTAAAACGGCAGAGATACAAAATTCTCGAAAAGAATTACGTATTCGGAAACCACGAGATTGATATTATCGCAAGGCGAGGCGAGACGGTGTCGTACGTTGAGGTAAAAGCACGCACTGTGAGCACCCACCTGCATTATGAGCCGCGTCCCGCGGCGGCGGTAACCCCCGCAAAGCAACGCGCGATTATTTCTGCCGCAAGCTATTATCATAAGGTAAGCGGTAAGGATTATAGGGCGCGCTTTGACGTGATTGAGGTTTACCTTATTGACACCCCGCGCGGAAAACGCGTAAAGAGCGTTATGCACCTTGAGGGTGCGTTTAATAAAGACACAGCCTACGCAAAACGGACGTAGGAGAAAGGCAAAGAAATGAAATACATAAGCACAAGAGGCGGTGACGCACACGGCGTTTCGTCCGCATACGCAATAAAGACAGGTCTTGCCGCAGACGGCGGACTTTATATGCCCGAGAATATCCCCGAGGTTAACGAGGATTTTCTCAAAGAATTGACAGAGCTCTCTTATCCCGAGCGTGCTGCAAGGGTACTCTCACTCTTTCTTTCCGATTATTCCTACGAGGAGCTTCTTACCGACGCGAGCGCCGCGTACTCGTCTGAAAAATTCACTCCCTCGCCGGCTCCTATTTCGGCACTCGGCAGTGATACCTATATGCTCGAGCTCTGGCACGGTCCGACGTGCGCTTTTAAGGACATGGCGCTTCAGATAATGCCCCGTCTTTTCGTAAGAGCACTTGAGAAATGCGGTGAGAAAAGATGCGCGCTTATCTTAGTTGCGACCTCGGGTGATACCGGCAAGGCAGCGCTTGAAGGCTACCGCGATGTTTCGGGCACTAAAATCAAGGTGTTCTACCCCATTGACGGTGTCAGCCGCGTGCAGAAAAAGCAGATGCAGACACAAGAGGGTGAAAACGTATCGATAAGCGGCATCGTAGGTAACTTTGACGACGCACAGACAGGTGTGAAGAAAATCTTTTCCGACGCTGAATTTGCACGAGAGCTTGACCGCGAGGGTGTATTCCTCTCGAGCGCGAACTCTATAAACTGGGGCCGTCTTGTACCGCAGATAGTTTACTACGTATCGGCTTACTGCGATATGTGCGCATCCGGCGATATCAAAATGGGTGAGGAGATTGACGTATGCGTGCCTACCGGCAACTTCGGTAACATTTTCGCCGCTTATATAGCAAAGCAGATGGGCGTGCCTATTAAGACACTCGTTTGCGCATCTAACAAGAACAACATTCTGACCGATTTTCTTGCCGACGGTGAGTATAACAGAAACCGCGATTTCCATACCACGATGTCGCCATCTATGGATATTCTCATTTCCTCAAATCTTGAAAGACTTCTCTATACCGTCGTCGGCTGCGAGAGGACTGCGGAATATATGAAAAAGCTATCCGAGGACGGCAAATACCGCCTTGATATTCAGGATTTTGCAAAAATTTCCGAGAATTTTGTGGGATATTATACCGACGAGGACGACTGTGCGCTTACAGTACGCGACACCTACGAAAAGATTGGCTCTCTTATCGACACTCACACGGCGGTTGCAGTATCTGCCGCAAAGAAATATATGAGAGATGCCGAAAGCGGCCGCAAGATGCTCGTTGTTTCGACAGCCTCGCCCTATAAGTTTGCCGCAGACGTTTACACCTCTCTTGGCGGTGCGCGTCCCGAGGACGACCTCACAGCTCCCGATATGCTCGAGGCACACACGGGTGTTGCTATGCCCGCACCGCTCGCAGCACTCAAGGACAAGACGGCAATACACACCGGTGTTATCGACAAGACGGATATGAAAAAGTCCGTTTTGGATTTCGTAAAGAAATAAAAACCGCCTGCCAAGAGGCAGACGGCGGTATGGCAGACTCCTTTATACCCCTTTTAAAATCAGCAGTTTTCGCGGGGCTTAAAGGTTGCGCAGTTGGTATTTGCGGAGCAGCTTGCCTCTCTCGGACCTACCGAGATACAGCCGGCGCAGCAGCTGTTCTGACCTGCGTGATAGGCGCAGTTCTTGACGTCGCAGACTATGCCCTTGATATGCTTTGACATATCACATCCTGCATCCTTGTGACACTTTTTCTCGTCCATTGTTCCACCTAACCTTTCTTTTTTTATGCCGTATCGGCAAGTGTTATTATTAGCTCTGCCAAGTTTTTTATACCTGTTTTTCGAAAGGAGTCGCAAGAGTGGCGCTTTTTACAATATCAGACCTGCATCTCTCCACCCTCGCGGCTACAAATAAGTCGATGGAGGTGTTCGGGCGAAGATGGCAGGATTATATGAAAAGGATTGAGGGAGCATGGTGCCGACTTGTTACCGATACCGATACCGTGGTTATTCCCGGTGATATTTCCTGGGCGCTCTCGCTTTCCGAGGCGGTCTCAGACCTTAAGTTTCTCGACTCCCTGCCGGGCAAGAAAATACTCGGCAAGGGCAATCACGATTTCTGGTGGTCAACGATGCGCAAGCACAAGGAGCTTTTCGAAGCCGAAAAAATAACCACCGTCTCGTTTCTCTTTAATAACGCATATGAGGTTGATGATTTTATAGTAGCCGGTACTCGCGGCTGGTATAACGACGAGGACGCAGCAAACGCACCCGATAACGCCGATTTCATCAAGCTGACAAACCGTGAGGCATTAAGGCTTACGGCAAGTCTCAATGAGGCTAAAAGACTAAAGGAATCTGCACCTGAAAAGGAAATCGTTGCCTTTATGCACTTCCCTCCCTTTTGGTGCGGAAAAGCGTCGGACGCGCTTATCGAGATACTTAAGCGCTTCGGTGTAAGGAGGGTTTACTACGGCCACATTCACGGAAACTACACCGTTGCCCCCACGTTTACGTACGAGGGGATTGAAATGAGTATAGTTTCTGCCGATTATCTTGAGTTTATGCCTAAAATCGTTAAATAAAGCACTGCACTTAATAAAATAATTCGCTTATCTATTGACAAAGCACTAATTTTGTTGTAAAATAGTATGGCAATTTTGATTAATAAATAAAACAAATATATTTCCGGAGGAAAAAAATGAGCCTTATTAAAAAGGAGCTTACCGAGAAGTCCGGCTTTACCATGGAATTCTCTGTAAGTAAGGAAGCTTACGACAAAGCAGAAAACGAAGCGTACAGAAAGAACGTAAAGTCTATAAACGTTCCCGGCTTCAGAAAGGGCAAGGCACCCAAGGCGGTTATCGAAAGATATTACGGCAAGGGAGTATTCTTTGAGGATGCTATCAACGCTTGCATTCCCGAGGCGTTCGAGGCTGCGGTTAAGGAAGCAGAGCTCGAGGTTGTCGGCGCACCCAAGTTTGACATAGTTTCTACCGACGGTGACATCGTACTCAAGGCAGAGGGCTTCGTCAAGCCCGTAGTTACCATTGAGGATTATAAGGGCATCGAGGTTAAAAAGACCGTAGAAGAGGTTACCGATGAGGCGGTCGACGCTGAGGTTGAAAACGCGAGAAAAAGAAACGCGAGAACCGTAGAGGTTACCGACAGAGCTGCAGCGATGGGCGATATCGCAAATATCGACTACGAGGGCTCGGTTGACGGTGTTGCTTTTGACGGCGGCAAGGGCGAGGGTCACGACCTTAAGCTCGGCTCAGGCTCCTTCATCCCCGGCTTTGAGGAGCAGATTGTCGGCAAGAACATCGGTGAGGAGTTTGACGTTAACGTTACCTTCCCCGAGGAGTATCACGCAAAGGAGCTCGCAGGCAAGGCGGCAGTATTTAAGACTAAGCTCAACGCTATAAAGTTCGAGGAGCTGCCCGTGCTTGACGATGAGTTTGCAAAGGATGTTTCCGAATTTGACACTCTTGATGAATATAAGGCAGACATCAAGGCTAAAATGGTAAAGAGAAACGAGGATAAGGCTGACGCTGAGGTTGACAACGCTCTTGCTGAGGCACTTATGGAAAAGCTCGTAGCCGAGATTCCCGAGCCTATGTTCGAGGCTGAGACCGAGAACTACGTTCGTGACTATGATTCAAGACTCCGTCAGAGCGGACTTGATCTCTCCACCTACTTCAAGTACACCGGTCTTACACTTGAGGCGCTCCGCGAGCAGCTTCGTCCCCAGGCTGAAAAGCAGGTTAAGGTAAGGCTTGCGCTTGAGAAGATTGCGGCTCTTGAGTCTCTCGCGGTATCCGACGAGGAGGCAGACGCAGAATACGAGAGAATCTCCAAGGCTTATAACGTACCCGCGGAGCAGGTTAAGAATATGATAGCCGTTGAGGATATCAAGGCTGACCTTCTCGTTGCGGCAGCTATGAAGCTCGTAAAGGAAAACGCAAAAATCAAAAAGCCGAGAAAGAAAGCCGCTAAGGCAGACTAATCAATTTAATGAATACGGCCGACGGTCAGGTGGCCTTGACTGTCGGCTATTCTCAAATTTATATGCAAAGTGAGGTAAAAAAATGGCACTCGTTCCCGTAGTCGTAGAGCAGACCTCGAGAGGTGAACGCTCCTACGATATTTATTCAAGACTTTTAAACGACAGGATTATTTTCCTATCTGACGAGGTTAATGACGTCACCGCCTCGCTCGTTGTGGCTCAGCTTCTCTACCTTGAAGCGCAGGACCCCGACAAAGACATCTACCTTTACATCAACAGCCCCGGTGGCTCTATCTCCTCAGGCATGGCAATCTATGACACTATGAATTACATCAAGTGCGACGTTTCCACCATCTGCGTGGGAATGGCGGCTTCTATGGGCGCCTTTCTTCTTTCCAGCGGTGCTAAGGGTAAGAGATTTGCTCTTCCCAACGCAGAGGTTATGATACATCAGCCTCTCGGCGGTATGAAGGGTCAGGCAACCGATATAAAAATTCATGCCGACCACATCATAAGAATCAGAGAAAAGCTAAACAAGCTCCTTTCCGAGCAGACCGGCAAGCCGCTTGAGACTATTGAGCGCGACACCGAGAGAGACAACTTTATGACCGCTGACGAGGCTTGCGCTTACGGGCTCGTCGACAAAGTAATCACCAAAAAGGAAATTAAGTAATGGCGGAAAACCGTAATGACTCAAAGCGCTACTGCTCCTTTTGCGGAAGAGGTGAAAACGAGGTTGCCTTTCTCGTACCGAGCCGCGACGGCAAGTGCTATATATGCGATAGCTGTATTTCAGTATGCTCTGAGTTTCTCGACGAGCATCTGACCGAGACCGCGGATGACGTAGAGACTCTCACCTTTGAAGCACTTCCCCGTCCGAAAGAAATAAAAGCTATGCTTGACGAGCATGTGATAGGTCAGGAGGCGGCAAAGCTCGCATTATCGGTAGCGGTATATAATCACTATAAGAGAATACTCATACTCGAGGACTCCTCGAAAAAGAGAAAAAAGAAAAAGGACGAGAGCGATACCGAAAACGAGGTAGAGATACAAAAGTCAAACGTACTGCTCCTCGGTCCTACGGGTGTCGGAAAAACCTATATTGCCCAAACGCTTGCGAAGAGCTTCAAGGTCCCCTTTGCTATAGCTGATGCAACCACTCTCACTGAGGCAGGCTACGTCGGAGAGGACGTTGAGAATATTCTGCTCCGTCTAATTCAGGCGGCAGACTACGACGTCGAGCGCGCGGAGCACGGAATAATCTATATCGACGAGATTGACAAGATTGCAAGAAAGGGCGAAAACCGCTCTATAACCCGAGACGTATCCGGTGAGGGTGTACAGCAGGCGCTTCTCAAAATTCTTGAGGGCACGGTTGCAAACGTTCCTCCGCAGGGCGGCAGAAAGCATCCTAATCAAGAGTTTATCCAAATTAACACAAAAAATATTCTCTTTATCTGCGGCGGTGCGTTTGAGGGTATAGAATCCATAATCGAACATCGCAGAGGCAATCAGCAGATAGGCTTTAATGCAAAAAAGATGACTCAAAAGGAGCGCATCGAGCGAGGTGTATATAAGGACGTTATTGCACACGACATTGTGAAATACGGTCTTATTCCCGAGCTTGTCGGCAGACTCCCTGTTATCGTTACGCTTGATAATCTTGACGAAGAATCACTCGTGAGAATTATCAAGGAGCCAAAAAACGCGCTTTATAAGCAATATCAGAAGCTACTCGCGCTTGACGGCATAGAGCTTTCCTTTGACGAAGAGGCATTTTCTGCAATAGCACATCTCGCAATAGAGCGAGAGACCGGTGCAAGAGGTCTTCGCTCAATCCTTGAGGGGATTATGATGAGTCCTATGTATGAGTTACCTTCTGAGGAAGGTGTAAAGGCTGTCAAAGTTACCGCCGGCTTTGTCCGCGGCGAAGAGGAGCTTACCGTAATCCGCGACGAAAATAACTGAAAATATCCCGAGAGCTGTACTGTAAGGTACGGCTCTTTTATTTTAAAATAAAATATTTTGTATATGTTGCACAAAGTGCAGAAATGTTTTTCATTTTTTTTGGGCATTTTTTTAAATTTCCTATTGACAAGCAGCGAAAAGTATGATATATTATAGGTGGAGATAGAAAAGTTCAGTTAAGAAGAGGAGGACACGCCGATGCAGAGTTTTGAAGAACCGATACATTTATACGCTCACCGAGTGGGTTGTGACATTGTGGCGCGTATTTTGTCTTTCTCGGTGAGCTCCGAAGCTGAGTCCTTTAGAAAGGTCTTTATAGCGTAACCGGTTTGGTGCCGTACATCAATATAAAATTTTGCGCGAGAGAAAGAATTTCAGTTAGGACACCGCGGTAGCGGTAAAATACATTAGATATAAAGAAATGAAAAACGACAAAAGAGGCTGTGAAGCCGAAAAATAAATAAAAAACAAGGAAGAGATACCGGTTTTACGATATCTCTTCCTTTTTGCTTACGATTATGCTAAAAGAAAGCAGTCTTACTCTTATCTCATGCTTTTTCTATATGCAAGGGGGCTCGTTGTCATGTACTGCTTGAAAATTTTGTGGAAGTAGTTGGAATTTGAAAATCCGCTCTTCTCTGCTATCTCGTTTACCGGGATATCGGTTTCGGAAAGCAGGCGTAGCGCCCTGTTAATACGGATCCCGTTTATGTAGTCGATAGGCGTTTTTCCGATGCTGTCCTTAAACATTTTAGTAAAATAGTCGGGAGAAACGGTAATCATATCCGAAAGAGTTTCAATATAAATCTTTTCTCCCGAATTTTCCTCAATATAGTCAAGTGCGGGACGAAGGCGCATTACGTTATGATACACCATTCTGTCAAGCTCGTCACGCGAGCCGCAGTAGAAGCGTAAAAGAGCCGTCATAATAATATATACGTTTGCTCTTATCGGGAGCTTATAGCAGACGTCCTTTGAGACATACTCGTCGTAAGAGTCGTTCATAGCGGAAAGAAGCGTCGGATATATCGGATGCCTCTCTTTAAAGACGGTTATACGGTTTTTAGACTGGACGTAGAACATATAGTATATCTCGGTATCGAAGTTTTCCATATTCGCCTCAATAATCGAGGAGTCGAACACCATACCGCGCACGCTTGCCGTACAGTCGGCTGCCATAATTCTGAAAACCATAGTCGGCGGCACGTAGAGGAAATCGCCGCGGGCGGCCTCCACGGTTTCGGTGCCTATTTCCACCTTAACGCTGCCGCCTGTAACTTCTATAATTTCCATAGACTCGGGGTGACACCCCGAGACAACAATTCCCTCTCCGACAGCGGAGTACATTCTAAGCGGGAATTTACTTTCCTCTGCCATAGCAAAGCTCCTTAAACACCAATTTTAATACTATTTTATCAAAAAATTAGACTTTTGTAAAGGCTAAACCGGCAAAATTCCGATTTTTCGCTACAAAAGTGGGGGAAGTGTCCTAAAACGCCTTAATAAAAGGTTGCGACCTCCGGGTCGGGTTTTGCCGCATAGGTTATTTTTTTAACCGTAAGGACGGGCCCCTTCGCACGATAAAGAGGAGAATATTCCTCAGAAAGTCGCCCCTCTACCGTTACCCAATCACGTGTTTTGAGATTAAGACTTCCCATACCCTTTGCAACTACGCCGCGATAAGCGATATCATCAGCGCAGCAGGTCATAATATGCCGACCTATTGCATACTGACCGCGAGGAAGTGAGGAGTCAAGTGCAACAATCCCCTTAAATGCGACACATTTATCGCTGTACTTTGAAAAATCCTCGGTCATATCGCGATAAAAGATAGCGAAATCCTCGTCCTTGACAGTGATAACGGGGGCTGATATATCGTAAGGCAGGGGGTCCTCAATATTATCAAACTCAATCTCACCCGTCGTGTCCTCATAGCAGATATTAGCCTTGCGGCTGACACCTCTTACAAGCTTATG
This sequence comes from Eubacteriales bacterium, assembly GCA_045576815.1. Taxonomy (GTDB): domain Bacteria; phylum Bacillota; class Clostridia; order Oscillospirales; family CAG-272; genus UBA1740. The sequence continues at coordinate 1,015 of JAZNHD010000043.1, read as the reverse complement.
AAGCGCCATTTTATCAATCGCCTCACTCGTACGGTTAAACACTGTCATCTCACAGCTCGTGAGCTTATCAACCGTCAACTGACGCATATTCGCGTTATACGAAAGGATTGTGGTAGAGTCGGCAATAAAAATCTCCTGATAGACCATCCAATTTTCAGGAATAGCGTTATAGAAGCGGTCAAGCGGCCACATTCCGTTATACTCTACCACGACGATTTCAGCACCCGCGCGCTTCTGAAGCGCGGAAAGTCTGTCGGGCGTAAGCCTGTCCTCTGAGTCAAGGACGGCGTAAGTGATATTGTCCGAAAGCTCGTCGGGTAGGAGCTCCTCCTCGCCCTCCTCGCACTGTATTACGAGATATTTCCTCGTACCGTCGTTGAAATTCGGGTCGCGCAGAGTTTCTCTTATGAAGCTCGTCTTACCTGCTTCAAGAAAGCCTGTAAATAGATATACTGCAACTTCCATAATCAGATTTTGAAAAGTTCCTTTATTTTTTCGTTATTTATTCCCGAGCCTATAACGCAGAGTCTGCCAATAATAGCGGCGGAGCCGACTCTGACGTCACACTCGCCGGGCACGTAGTCAAAGTGAAGCCACTCGCCGCCATCGCCCTCAACGATGCCCTTTGCGCGTAAAATCATGCCGTAAGAGCAGTCCTCATCAAAGGACTCAAGCATTTCTCTAAGCTCGTCTTTTGTAAATTTGCGCGTGGTTTCAGCACCGAAGCTGGAGAATACCTCGTCGGCGTGATGGTGGTGATGGCCGTGGTGGTCGTGACCGCAGCCGCAGCTGCATGCCTCGTCATGCTCGTGGTGCTCATGGCAGTGGCACTCTTCACCGTGCTCGTGGTGATGCTCGTGGTGCTCATGGCAGTGGCACTCCTCACCGTGCTCGTGATGATGCTCGTGATGCTCATGGCAGTGGCACTCCTCACCGTGCTCGTGATGATGCTCGTGCTCCTCTTTGAGAGCGCTGATTGCGTCCTCAAGAGTGTCGCGATTTTCCATAGCCGCAA
>JAZNHD010000042.1:0-45033 GCA_045576815.1 Eubacteriales bacterium | reverse complement strand
CCCTACAAACGAGGTTCTCAGGTGAGGAAGCCAGGGTTCTTGAGAAGGGGGTTGTAGGTCACGCCTGCGGAAAGGAGTGCACGAGCAACACCGTGACGGATTGCACCTGCCTGGCCGGAGAAGCCACCGCCCTTAACGTTTGCAACGATGTCAAACTTACCAACGGTATCGGTAACACCGAAGGGCTGGTTTACGATAAGCTTCATGGTCTCAAGACCGAAGTATTCATCAATATTTCTGCCGTTGATGGTAACCACGCCTGTACCGGGGTAGAGGCGAACTCTTGCAACGGACTTCTTTCTTCTACCTGTTCCGTAGAAGTAGGGTTTAGCACTGGTATACATTCAACTTATCCTCCCTTATTAGTCTACTACGATAGGCTTCTGTGCAGCCTGCTTGTGATCTGCGCCTCTGTAAACGTGAAGGCGGGTGAAGGACTTATCACCAATGGAGTTATGGGGGAGCATACCCTTAACTGCAAGCTCCATAGCCATCTCAGGCTTAGTTGCCATAAGGGTCTTGTAGCTCGTCTCCTTGAGGCCGCCGATGTAGCCTGAGTGGTGACGGTAGAACTTCTGAATGAGCTTCTTGCCGGTGAGAACAGCCTTGTCAGCGTTTACGATAATAACGTACTCGCCGCAATCAGCGTGAGGGGTAAACTCGGGTCTATGCTTGCCGCGAAGAATATCAGCGGCCTTTACGGCGGTTCTGCCAAGGGGCTTGCCTGCCGCATCAATGACGAACCATCTGCGCTCGATGGTCTTCTCATTTGCCATGAAAGTGGACATTTATGTTTCCTCCGATTTTTAGTTTTTCGCACGTAGGGTGCGAGCCTTTTTTCAAGCCTACATATTATAGCATACAAACATAGCTTTGTCAATGCTTTTTTAAAACTTTTTTCGAAAATTTTAATTTAGAAAACCAAAGCTCTTGTTTTCTTTCATTTTCTCTTGTTTTCTCGTTTTTTCTTGACCTCTAAAAATGAAAAAGTGCCGATTTTTGTGTCGGCACTTCCTTTTATTACACGTAAGTGTATTTCATATCGCACTCTTCCTTAAGGTGTGCGAAAAAGTATAGCGAGTAAACTATAAAGATGGCGGTAAGTGTAAGCACAACCACACCAAACCATGGGACGAGCGACTCTGCAACGGTGCCGACTGTGCCGCCGGTCATATTACCTTCCTCTATAAATACGTTGGTCAGCTTCATTCTAGACTTGAATATCACGTCGGAGCATTTAGCCACGGCTAAAGACGAGCCCAAAACGCACCAGGTAATGCCTCTTTTTATTACTCCTCGGTGATAATCACGGTCGGCGCGCATATATCGCGGAGAGTCGGGAGAAAGGCCTGTGTGCTTGTAAGTAAATCCTGTGAGAAGCCTGCCTATCACTACGAAAAATACGATAAGGCAAACAGCCTCAATTATGGCAAAAATCATAACCGTAATATAATTTTCAAACGCAATCCGCGAGTTTGCAAGCGCCTCGTAGCCGTAATTAATCAGGAACGCGGTATCGAATACGTAATGTAAGAGGGCAGAGAGCGAATAGAGTACGCCTGTTATTATAACACCGCGAGAGCCCCCTGTAAATTTCGACGTTCTGTAAGCGCCAAGCGTCAAAGCGATTCCAAAAATAAAGGACGGCAAAAGATTCACACCGCGAAAGTTGTCAAAAGAAATCTCCACCGTAAAAAACGTTGCTACGAGCATAACGGTGAGCGCCGTCTTGAGAGAGTTGAGCCATAGACGTTTATTTAACTCTGCAAGTCCGTCCTCGTTAAAGAGGGAATTGAGCGATGACTTGAAGTCCTCAACCGCACAGGCGCGCGCATAGGAACGGCATCTTTTTGCCCAGAAGACACCAAGGGCGAATATAAGCGGCAAGAGAATTACAATAGTGTAAGGGTAAAGCCTTGCATAGTTGAAGGCTATCTCGCCTGGGGATACCGTGTTCGTTAATACTAGCAGCTCGGGAAGAGCGTATCCCGCGCATTTTACGGTAACGAAAACCGTTGTGATAAGGCGCAGACCGTCAATTGTGCCGTGCCTTCCGCGCTTGCCTATCGGAAAAGGCTTTATCAGCCTGCCTGACTCGCTTCTCTCACCAAGATACACGAGCGCGGAGTAGAGATTTCCGATAAGCGAAAGTGAGAGCCAAACCTCAGCAAAGCCAAACGCGAATGCGAAAAGCGTGCGTATATCGTAATCGTGTACGTTTCCCGATCTCGCGAAGGTTATAACGAAATATGCGGGAATTTTGAGAAAGCTGACAATCGAGAGCTTTATAAAACCTGCGCGCGCCTCTTCAAAATAAGGAGCTCTGTCCTTTGCGTAGCGGAGCATGAAGGCGCATATTATGTAAGCGACAAAATCCGGAAGCACGTCTATTACGTGCACATTTGGATTAAGTAAAAATATGAGTGCTATAGTAATCGGCCAAAGCCTTGGACGCGTGGCTTGCTTTTGCATTATTTTTTATCCTTGTTTTTCGTATTTCTTGCGTTCTTTTTTTTGAGCTTGTCCAGCTTGTATTCCGCGTACTCGCGTCGCTTTTGCTCCTCGTGCTCTCGCATAGCGTTGACAATTCCGAATTTCGAGCGTCGCTCTTCCATCTCCAAGTCCTCCGGCATGCATATCTGCATATAAGCCGAGTAAATCGTAAAGAGATTTGCAATTATTAGCGCAAGCGAGAAAAGGAGAGTGAGAAGTGCTATAACGGCAGCCGCACGAGCAAGAAAATCAAGCGTCGGAAGCGGAGTTTCAAGCAGTATCAAAAGGACGTACACCACGGGTGTCACATAAGCGAGCTTTTTTGCCCTGTTTGCAAGCTGCGAAATTCCGACCTCCGTGGCAACGCCTCGTATACCGGCAAGGGCAGCTACCGTAGTTGTCGCTATAAGCGAGTGGCGCAAAATCGCTAAGGCGCTTGTGAGAGCGGGGGAGAGCTTACCTAAGAACACCGATACGTAAATCTCACAGCCGAGCTCAAAGCACCCGAGCAGAAGAAAGACTGCGGAAATTACCCCTGCAACGCGAAATTCGCGGTTTACGCTCGACAGCTTGTAAAGACCGAGCAGCATTATTGCCGCCGAAATGGCGTCGGTAAAACCGTAATAGGCAAAATTCAATATTAAAAAATAGCCTATGAAGAAAGTGCCAAAGCCCATAAAATCTCCTTTGCCGCATAATCGGCAAAAATATTGTTAGTTGTTAGCCGCCTCATTAGCGCCGCAGCATTTCTTATACTTCTTGCCGCTTCCGCAGGGGCATGGGTCGTTACGTCCGACCTTTTTAGATACTGCGGGACGGGAAACCGCACCGCCGGCAAAGCCCTCGGTTGTGGGATTTGCCACCTGAACTCGCTCGGTCGCCTCTCTTCTCGGAAGCACCGCAAGCACCTGTCTTACGGTATCCTCTTTAATCTCGTCAACCATCTCGTCGAACATATCCGCGCCCTGAATACGGTACATAGCAACGGGGTCGCGCTGCGCGTAGGAGTTAAGACCTACGTATTCCTTAAGCTCATCCATAGCTTCGAGGTGGTCCATCCATTTCTTGTCAACATTCTGAAGAAGAATTACCTTCTCAACCTCGCGCATGGCGTTTTCGGGAAGGGAGGGGATGTTTTTGAAGAGCTCATCTTTTCCGTGATAAATCTCAAGGGCGCGTCTGACAAGACTCTCGCGCCAAGACTCCTTGTCAATGTCGAGTAGCTCCTCAGGGGTGTATTTGAAATCGCGCCCATCGGTGAGAAGCCCGCGATAGTGACTTCTGAATTCGTCAAATTTCCAGTCCTCGGGAGTGTCAACGCCAAAGCAGAAATCAAAGGTTTCCTCGACAGAGCTTCTTATCATGCCCTCAATCTTTTGCTGAATGTTGTCGTTTAAGAGAACCTCGGAGCGCTGTGCGTAGATGACGTTTCTCTGCTGGTTCATAACGTCGTCATAGGTGATGACGTTCTTTCTTCTCTGGAAGTTCGAGTCCTCAATACGCTTCTGTGCGCTCTCAATAGAGCCGGAAAGGATTTTTGCATCAATAGCAGTGTTCTCGTCGATGCCAAGCCTTGCGCAAAGACCGGCAATTCTGTCTGAGCTGAAAAGGCGCATAAGGTCGTCTTCGAGCGAGAGATAGAAGCGGGATTCACCGGGGTCGCCCTGTCTGCCGCTTCGTCCGCGCAGCTGGTTGTCTATACGGCGGCTCTCGTGCCTTTCTGTGCCGAGTATAAAGAGACCGCCCGCCTCGCGTACGCGCTCAGCCTCGGGCGCGCACTCCTCACGGTACTTGTCATAGAGTGCTTTATATGTGGCTCTTGCCTCGTTTACCGACTCATCCTCTGAGGGAGAGGAGCTTGTAGCCATGGCAATAAGCTGCTCAGGGTAGCCCTTTTTTCTCATTTCGGCCTTTGCCATGTACTCGGGGTTGCCGCCGAGCATAATATCAGTGCCTCGTCCTGCCATGTTTGTAGAGATTGTGACGGCACCGAGCCTGCCCGCCTGCGCTACTATCTCCGCCTCGCGCTCGTGGTGCTTTGCGTTCAGCACGTTATGGGGAACGCCAAGGCGCTTAAGTACCTTTGAGAGCTCCTCGGATTTGTCGATGGATACTGTGCCGACGAGCACGGGCTGTCCCTTTGCGTGACACTCGCGTATCTGCTCAACTATAGCACCAATCTTGCCGCGGTAGGTAGTGTAAACTGCATCGTTTCTATCCTTGCGTATCATAGGCTCGTTGGTCGGTACTTCAACGACGTCAAGCGCATAAATCTCACGGAATTCGTCCTCCTCGGTAAGTGCAGTACCCGTCATACCCGAGAGCTTTTTATACATACGGAAGTAGTTCTGGAAGGTGATGGTCGCAATAGTTCGCGATTCTCTTTGAATATTTACGTGCTCCTTTGCCTCAATAGCCTGATGAAGACCGTCGTTATAGCGGCGACCGGGCATAAGTCTGCCCGTGAAGGTATCGACGATGATTACGTTCCCGTCCTTTACGATATAGTCCACGTCGCTCTTCATAACGCCGTGCGCCTTTATCGCCGTGTTTACGTGGTGATAGACAGAAGCGTTCTCTGGGTCGGAGAGGTTTTCAAGACCGAAGAAGCGTTCCGCTTTTTCGATACCATGACGGGTAAGAACCGCGGTTCTCGCCTTCTCATCGACGATATAGTCCTCCTCGTACACGTCAAGGTCCTGCTTTGTGTCAAGCTCCTTTATTACGTGCCGCTTCATTGTTCTGACGAGCTTGTCGGCTCTGTCGTAAAGGTCGGTGGACTTTGAGCCCTGACCGGAAATGATAAGAGGTGTTCTCGCTTCGTCTATAAGTATCGAGTCGACCTCGTCTACTATCGCAAAGGCATGGCCTCTTTGCACCATTCTTTCCTTGTAAACGACCATGTTGTCGCGCAGATAGTCAAATCCGAGCTCGTTGTTCGTAGCATAGGTTATGTCGGCTGCATAGGCGCGCCGCTTCTCATCACCGCTCTGTCCGTGCACTATAAGTCCCGTAGTAAGACCGAGAAAGCCGTAAACTCTGCCCATCTCGTCACTGTCGCGTCTTGCGAGATAGTCGTTGACCGTCACGATATGGACTCCGCTACCTGCGAGCGCATTAAGGTAAGCGGGCAGGGTAGCAACGAGCGTGTTACCCTCGCCGGTTTTCATTTCGGCAATTCTGCCCTGATGAAGAAGAATACCGCCCATAAGCTGTACGCGGTATGGACGCTTTCCAAGCACGCGCCAATCCGCCTCGCGCACAAGAGCGAAAGCCTCGGGTAAGATATCGTCAAGCGTCTTACCGTCAGCAAGGTCGCCCTTTAGCTTATCGGTATATTCGCGCAGCCCCCTGTCGCTCATTTCAGCAAAGACGGGCGCTAAATTCTCGATTTTATCCACTGTGGGTATGAGTCTGCTTATCTGCTTTTCGCTGTAGCTTTTGAAGATTTTAGAAAAAAGTCCCATAAGTCGCTCCTCGGGAAAATATATTTATACCATTACAGTATAGCACACTTTTAAAAAAAAATAAATAAAAAAATGTAAACAATGTAAAATTATTCGGATAAATGCTAATTTTGCTGTTTGACCTTGATTTTTTGCCATTGGTGTGATAAAATTACAATAATAGGAGACATGTATGAGACCGATAAATATAGTGCTTTACTCACCGGAAATACCTCAGAATACGGGCAATATTTCACGCACCGCGGCAGTTACCGGTGCAAGACTTCACATAATTAAGCCGATAGGCTTTGAGATATCTGACAGGACCTTAAAGCGCGCGGGGCTCGACTATTGGGACAGCCTTGACGTTACCTATTACGAGTGCTACGAGGACTTTCTGGATAAAAACCGTGGGGCAGAGCTTTATTTCTTTTCCTCGCACGCTGAAAAATCCTTTGCCGATATAGAATATCCCGACGGCGCTTATCTTGTTTTCGGCAGGGAGTCGGTGGGACTGCCGCGTGAGCTCGTTTTCGCTAACGCAGAGCGCGCCGTGAGAATACCTATGAGAGAGGGGCAGCGCTGTCTTAATCTTTCAAATTCGGTTGCCGTTGCTGTCTACGAGGTGCTCCGTCAGTGCGACTACTGCGGACTGAAATAAATAGCGATTTTATTTTTTAAGAGGAGAAATTTATATGACAGGAAATTACAGTGAATTTTCGGAACAGTGGGCAGAGCAGCTTGCAGCCTTCATAGAGCAAAACCTTAGACTCGTCCTAGGACTTATGCTTCTTTGGGGTGTATTGCTTTTGTTTTTTTGCATTCTCTGCGTCGTTGCGAATTGGCGCATGTTCGAGAAAGCGGGCGAGCGCGGATGGTTGTGTCTCATACCTTTTCTTAGCGGCCACGTAGCTTTTAAAATTGCATGGCACCCGTTCTTTTTCTGGTTTAACGCAGCTTTGCTTTTCGGCAGCGAAATTCTTAATGCTATGATAGTAGAGGGCGGTGTAAATATGCCCTACGTTATACTTGCTGCGTTGGCTCTTTCGATTGCTTCAATAATTATATCGGTAACCCATAGCTTCAAGCTATCAAGAGCCTTCGGACACGGCGTAGGCTTTGCTCTCGGGCTCGTATTTTTGCCATATATATTTATTCCTATTCTTGGATTGGGAAGGTCTGTTTATCAAGGAAAAATAAGGTGATTGACAACAATTATTTGCATTTTGTGCGAAAATACATAAAAAATAAAAACCTCACCTGATTTGAAGGTGAGGTTTTTTGGTGGAGACAACAAGACTCGAACTTGTGACCTCTTGCATGTCAAGCAAGCACTCTAACCAACTGAGCTATGCCTCCGGATATTTAGTTTCGGTCAGCGAAAAGAGGCTTTATGCCGCCATTATCGCTGACCGTGGTCGGAGCGACAGGATTCGAACCTGCGGCATCGACGTCCCAAACGTCGCGCGCTACCAACTGCGCCACGCCCCGGCGAGTTTTCGCTACACCATTATAGCAAACCGCCTGCGCTTTGTCAAGTGCGTTCGAAAAAAAACGCAAATTTTTCAAAAAATCTTCAAAAAAGCACTTGACTTAACTAAAGTGCTGTGCTATGATACTTTGTATAATAATTCTTGAATTTACATTCGCGGAGGAAATAAATTGTGGAAATCAAAATCACCGAAACACAAAATCCAGGAGTGATGACTAAGGAGTCCGAGCTTGGCTTTGGAAAGCACTTTTCCGACCATATGTTCGTTATGGATTACGAGCAGGGACGCGGCTGGTACGATGCGAGGATAGTTCCGTTCGGCAACATTTCGCTTCACCCGGCTTCAACCGTTCTTCACTACGGAGCTGAAATATTCGAGGGTCTCAAGGCATATCGCACCGAGTCGGGAGATATACAGCTTTTCAGACCTATGGAGAACATTAAGCGAATGAATAAATCCGCTGAGCGTATGTGCCTTCCGCTTCTTGACGAGGATATGGCACTTGAAATTCTCGAGACCTACGTTCGTCATGAAGCAAGGTGGGTGCCACACTCCTTCGGCACATCGCTTTATCTGCGCCCCTATATGTTCGGAAACGACGAGACGCTCGGAGTTCACACCGTAAAACGCGCTACATTTATGATTATCGCGTCGCCCTCGGGCAGTTATTATAAAGAGGGTATTAATCCTGTTAAGATTATGATAGAGGATGAGGACGTGCGTACCGTGCGCGGCGGTACGGGATATGCAAAGTGCGGAGGTAATTACGCCGCTTCGACGAGAGCCGGCGAGAGAGCAAACAAGAAGGGTTACTCGCAGGTGCTTTGGCTTGACGGCGTTGAGCGTAAGTACATAGAAGAGGTCGGCGCTATGAACGTTATGTTCAAAATCGACGGCGAGATTATTACTCCCGAGCTTACAGGCTCGATTTTGCCCGGTATTACGAGAAAGTCCTGTATCGAGGTTCTTCGAAGCCTCGGCTATAAGGTTACCGAAAGGCTTCTCTCGGTTGACGAGCTTATCTCCGCTCTCGAGTCAGGCAGACTTGAGGAAGCGTGGGGCTGCGGTACGGCAGCGGTTGTATCTCCTATCGGCAGACTTATGTACCGTGATGTTGAGTACACAATCTGCAATGAGCAAATAGGTGAGGTAACACAGAAGCTTTACGATATCCTAACAGGCATCCAGTGGGGTAAGCGTGAGGACACGTTCGGCTGGGTTCACAAAATTTGACTTTATATTAATGTAATAAAACGCTTTTTGCTTGTGCAATTTTAACATAGGCAAGGGCGTTTTTTTGTTTGTATTTTGTCAAAATGCAGAAAATTCGCGCGAGCGTACATTTAATATTGACAAAACGCGCGCTTTGTTATAAAATAAATAATATACTTTAAGAAGATAAAGCGGTATTTCGCATTTACAAGGAAAGGCAAAACCATGAAGGGCTACAACAAGTATCAAAAGCAGTTTTTCGCCCCCTCCGGCGTCAGCATGGACTGGACGAAGAAAAATTATATAGACAAGCCGCCTATGTGGTGCAGCGTTGACCTGCGCGACGGAAATCAGGCGCTTATAATTCCGATGAGCCTTGAGGAGAAGCTAGAGTTTTTTAAGCTTCTGTGCAAGGTTGGATTTAAGGAAATAGAGGTCGGCTTTCCCGCCGCATCCGAAACCGAATACGAGTTCTGCCGTAAAATCATTGAGGACGGACTTATCCCTGACGACGTGACCATACAGGTTCTCACTCAGTCAAGAGAGCATATAATTGCAAAAACCTTTGAGGCTATCCGCGGCGCAAAGCACGCGGTGGTGCATCTTTACAACTCCACCTCGGTAGCTCAGCGTGAGCAGGTGTTCAAAAAGTCGAAGGAGGAGATTGTGAATATCGCCACTTTTGGTGCAAAGCTCTGTAAGGAGTATAAGGCAAAGGCAGAGGGGAAGATCACCTTTGAGTATTCGCCCGAGAGCTTTACCGGCACCGAGCCCGAGTTTGCGGCTGAAATCTGCAACGAGGTCATAAAAATCTGGCAGCCCACAGAGGAGGATAAGGTTATAATCAACCTGCCCGTTACCGTATCGCACTCTATGCCTCACGTTTACGCAAATCAGGTTGAGTATATGCATAAAAATCTTCTTTACCGAGGGAACGTTATAATTTCGCTCCACCCCCACAACGACCGCGGCTGTGCGGTTGCAGACAGTGAGATGGGGCTGCTTGCCGGCGGTGACAGAATTGAGGGTACGCTTTTTGGCAACGGTGAGAGGACCGGTAACGTCGATATAGTCACTCTCGCACTTAACATGTATTCTCAGGGTATTGACCCGGGACTTGATTTTACAAATCTTCCCGAAATCACCGCGGTTTACGAGAAGGTGACGAGAATGCACGTCTACGAGCGTCAGCCGTACAGCGGTCAGCTGGTCTTTGCGGCGTTCAGCGGCTCGCATCAGGACGCAATAGCAAAGGGTATGAAGTTCCGCGAGGAGAGAAATCTTGCTTGGACGGTACCGTATCTTCCTATCGACCCGACCGACATCGGCAGAGTTTATGAGGCTGACGTTATTCGTATCAACTCCCAGTCCGGCAAGGGCGGTATCGGCTACATTATGGAAACGCAGTTTAAGTTAAATCTCCCGCCCAAGATGCGCGAGTGCTTCGGCTATCACGTAAAGAGCATTTCCGACCACGAGCACAGAGAGCTTCTTCCCACCGAGGTTTATGACATCTTTATGCGTGACTTCGTTAACGTTACATCACCGATTTCGATTAACCGTGCGGTGTACACCGATACCGCCGACGGTAATATCGTCGGTGTCGTAGGAATTAGCTATCACGGTGAGGTTAAGGAGGTTACCTCTATGGGTAACGGCAGACTTGACTGTGTGAGCAACGCGATTAAGGCGGTAACAGGGCTCGACTATACGCTTGAGTCTTATACACAGCACGCAATAGACGGCAAGACGACGGCATCTGCCGCATCCTACGTCTCTATTGCAAAGGACGGTAAGACCTATTGGGGCACGGGTATCGACAGAGATATCAGCACCTCGTCGGTCAAGGCGCTTGTCAGCGCGGTTAACCTTATGCTGACGGCGAAGAATTAAAAAGGAGACAGGCCTATGAAATTAACAGGTGCACAGATAATTGTAAGAACCTTGATAGAGCAGGGAGTTACCGATGTTTTCGGTTATCCCGGAGGTCAGATACTCAACGTTTACGACGCGCTCTATCAGTATAAGGACGAGATAAACCACGTGCTTACGGCACACGAGCAGGGCGCGGCTCACGCGGCTGACGGATATTCGCGAGCTACGGGTAAGGTTGGCGTATGTATTGCGACCTCAGGTCCCGGTGCGACTAACCTTGTCACCGGTATAGCTACTGCTATGCTCGACTCCATTCCCATGGTTGCTATAACCGGTAACGTGCCTTGCTCGCTTATCGGTAAGGACAGCTTCCAAGAGATTGATATTACCGGCATCACCCTTCCCATAACCAAGCACAACTACTTCGTAAATAAGGTTGAAGAGCTTGCCGACACGATAAGAGAGGCATTTGCGATAGCAAGGTCGGGCAGACCGGGTCCCGTGCTCATCGACGTGCCTAAGGACGTGCAGATAGCTTCTGCCGACTACGAGCCGAAAGAAATTCTGCCGAAGATACCGCTTCGCAAGCCCAAGGATTCCGAAATCGAGGAGGCGATAAAGCTCGTAAATGAGGCAAAGCGCCCCTACATATACATTGGCGGCGGCGCCGCAGGCCTCGGCCTCGGTAAAGAGATACTCGACCTTGCCGACAGGCTTGACGCGGTTATCGGCTGTACCTTTATGGGCCTTTCCGCGATACCCGACGGCCACCCGAGATTTCTCGGTATGCAGGGTATGCACGGTCATTACGCATCCTCTATGGCGCAGAACGAGGCTGACCTTATACTCGGTATTGGTGTTCGCTTCAGCGACAGAGCGACCGGTAACGTAAAGAAATACGCAAAGCACAGCAAAATAATTCAGCTTGACCCCGATTTTGCCGAGATTAACAAAAACGTCAGAGTAGACGTTGGAATTATCGGTGACGTTGAGTACTCCTTCCGCAAGATTGCCGCCGGTGCAAGGTCTCTCAAAAATTCCGAATGGCAGGCTCGTATAGCCGAGCTTAAAGCAGAGGAGGAGCGCACCGAGTCGGAGATTGCCGCAGCGGCAGGTGAAAGACTCACCCCGAAGGCTGTTTTTGATATTATAAATGCGAAAAAGCCGGAAGGCACGGTAATCACCACCGACGTCGGTCAGCATCAGATGTGGACAGCGCAGTACGTTAAGTTTGACAGGACCCGTAGGTTTGTTTCCTCGGGCGGTCTCGGCACGATGGGCTTTGGTCTCGGCGCGGCACTTGGCGCGCGCGTGGCTACGGGTGACACCACTGTTCTTATCACGGGTGACGGCAGCTTCGGTATGAACCTTAACGAGCTTGCTACCGCCGTTTCGCATAACATTCCCGTAGTTATAGTCATTATGAATAACGGTGTTCTCGGTATGGTGCGTCAGTGGCAGACGCTTTTCTTCGGAAAGCGCTACTCGAATACCGTTCTTACCGACAGAAAGACAGATTTCGTTAAGCTCGCAGAGGCATTTGGCGCAGTCGGTATGCGTGCCTCGACAAGAGAGGAGTTTGCCGACGCGTTCGGCAAGGCTCTTATGATAGACGGCCCCGTCGTTATCGACACGTATATTGATAAGGACGAGTTCGTTCTCCCGATGCTTCCGCCCGGCGGCTCGGTTGACGAGATAATCACCAAAGTAGAAGTAGAAAGGGGCTAAGACAATGAATAAATTCGTTATTGCGGTTTACGTAGAAAACAAATTCGGCGTTCTTACCCGAGTTACGAGCATGTTCACCCGCCGCGGCTTCAATATTGATGCTCTTACGGTTGGAGAGACCGAGTGCCCCGAGTACTCGCGTATTACCATATCCTTAAGCGGTGACGGCTATGCGAGAGAGCAGCTTATAAATCAGCTCCGAAAGCTCATAAACGTCAAAAAGGTTGAGGTGCTCGAGGACGACTGCATAAAGCGTGAGCTTATGCTTATAAAGATTAAAAACACCCCCGAGTGCCGCGCTGACATCAAGTTTGCGGTTGACGCATATCGCGCAAAGGTCATTGATTACACAAATGAGGGTATGTGTATTGAGGTGACGGGCGACCCGTCGAAGATTGACGCGTTTATTAAACTCATGATACCCTTTGGCGTTATTGAAATGTGCCGTACCGGTATCGTGGCTCTTGAGAGGGGCACTTCCACCCTTCTTGACAAGGAATAATCAATAATTAAATTTACATAAAGCAAGGAGAAAACCAAAATGGCAAACAATGCAAAAATCTATTATCAGCAGGACTGCGACCTTGAAAAGCTCGCAGGTAAGACCGTTGCTATCATCGGCTACGGCTCTCAGGGACACGCTCACGCCCTCAACCTTAAGGATTCCGGCGTTAACGTAATCGTAGGTCTTTATAACGGCTCGAAGAGCTGGGCAAAGGCAGAGGCACAGGGGCTCAAGGTTATGACGGCTGCTGACGCTGCAGCGGCTGCTGACCTCATTATGATTCTTATCAACGACGAGAAGCAGGCAAAGCTTTATAAGGAGTCTATCGAGCCTAACCTCACCGAGGGTAAGACTCTTGCCTTCGCTCACGGCTTTAACATTCACTTCGGCTGCATCAAGCCCCCGAAGAACGTAAACGTTATCATGATAGCACCCAAGGGTCCCGGTCACACCGTTCGCTCCGAGTATCAGGTAGGTAAGGGCGTTCCTTGTCTTATCGCAGTTCATCAGGACGCAACCGGTGACGCGCTTGACATTGGTCTTGCATACGCTCTTGGTATCGGCGGCGCAAGAGCAGGCGTTCTTGAGACCACCTTCCGTACCGAGACCGAGACCGACCTCTTCGGTGAGCAGGCAGTGCTTTGCGGCGGTGTTTGTGCACTTATGCAGGCAGGCTTTGAGACTCTCGTTGAGGCAGGCTACGACCCGAGAAACGCATACTTCGAGTGCATCCACGAGATGAAGCTCATCGTTGACCTTATCTATCAGTCCGGCTTTGAGGGTATGAGATACTCAATCTCCAACACTGCGGAGTACGGCGACTACATCACCGGTCCTAAGATTATCACCGACGAGACCAAAAAGGCTATGAAGAAGATTCTCTCCGACATTCAGGACGGTACCTTCGCTAAGGACTTCCTTCTCGATATGTCCGATGCGGGCGCACAGGTTCACTTCAATGCTATGCGTAAGATTGCCGCAGAGCATCCCGCTGAGGTTGTAGGTAAGGATATCAGAAAGCTTTACAGCTGGGCAGACGAGGAAAAGTTCATCAACAACTAATCGGTAAATTTTGCGAATCTCCCATCGTTTTCGGGGCTCGACGTAGATTACTACGCCTATCACCCCGAAAACGCGAGAGCTTCATCAAAATTTTCTCTATTCCATAATTAAACTCAATCTATTCCGTAGCGGAAAGGAATTCGTTATGATAAAGGATACAGTAGTAAACGGCGCGCACAATGCGCCTCACCGTTCGCTTTATAAGGCGCTCGGTCTTACGAAGGAGGAATTGTCCCGTCCTCTTATCGGAATTGTAAGCTCGTACAACGAGATTGTCCCGGGACATATGAATCTTGATAAAATTACCGAGGCGGTAAGGCTCGGTGTCGCTATGGCCGGCGGCACACCTATCGTCTTTCC
Organism: Eubacteriales bacterium; assembly: GCA_045576815.1. GTDB lineage: Bacteria > Bacillota > Clostridia > Oscillospirales > CAG-272 > UBA1740. The sequence continues at coordinate 30,859 of JAZNHD010000042.1, read as the reverse complement.
CGCAATTGCCGTATGCGACGGTATTGCTATGGGACACGTCGGAATGAAATATTCGCTCGTCACCCGTGACCTTATTGCCGACTCCACCGAGGCTATGGTAATGGCACACGGCTTTGACGGACTTGTTATGATACCTAACTGTGATAAAAACGTGCCGGGGCTTCTTATGGCTGCAGCACGACTTAATATACCCACCGTTTTCGTAAGCGGAGGACCTATGCTTGCAGGCCGCGTCGGCGGTAAAAAAACCAGCCTTTCGAGTATGTTTGAGGCTGTCGGCGCTTACAAGGCGGGCAAGATTGACGAGGAAAAGCTCGAGGAGTTTGAGTGCAAGACCTGCCCGTCCTGCGGCTCCTGCTCGGGTATGTATACCGCAAACTCTATGAACTGTCTTACCGAGGTGCTCGGTATGGGACTTCGCGGCAACGGCACAATTCCTGCCGCGTATTCCGCGCGTATTGAGCTTGCAAAGCACGCAGGCATGCAGGTAATGGAGCTCGTAAAAAAGGACATCAAGCCTCGCGATATTATGACCGCGGCAGCTATTAAGAACGCTATCACCGCCGATATGGCTCTCGGCTGCTCGACCAACAGTATGCTCCATCTCCCTGCTATTGCAAACGAGTGCGGTGTTGAGTTCAATCTCGATATGGTAAACGAAATCAGCGAGAAAACCCCCAACCTCTGCCACCTTGCACCCGCAGGACCTACCTATATGGAGGATTTAAACGAGGCGGGCGGCGTTTATGCCGTGCTTCGTGAGATTGATAAGCTCGGACTGCTTGATACCTCGGTTATGACCTGTACGGGTAAGACGCTCGGTGAAAATATTGCCGCAGCGAGAAACCTTGACCCCGAGGTTATAAGACCTATTGATAATCCCTACACAAAGACGGGCGGTATCGCGGTGCTCAGAGGTAACCTCGCGCCTGACGGCTGTGTCGTTAAGAGGAGTGCCGTAGCTCCCGAAATGCTCGTGCATACGGGTCCTGCAAAGGTCTATGAGTCCGAGGAGGAGGCTATTGCCGCAATCTACGCAGGTAAGATAGTCAAGGGTGACGTCGTAGTTATTCGCTATGAGGGACCCGCAGGCGGCCCCGGTATGAGAGAAATGCTCTCACCCACCTCGGCTATTGCCGGTATGGGACTTGATAAGGACGTTGCTCTTATCACCGACGGCAGATTTTCGGGTGCAACCCGCGGAGCGTCTATCGGTCACGTATCTCCAGAGGCTGTATCGGGCGGTGCTATCGCCTACGTTAAGGACGGCGATATCATCTCAATCAATATCCCCGAATACAAAATTGAGCTTTGCGTATCCGACGAGGAGTTGTCCCGTCGTCGCTCTGAGATGCCGATAAAGAAAAAAGAGAACATTACCGGCTACTTAAAGCGCTATGCCGCTATGGTAAGCTCTGCTGACAAGGGCGCTATCATTAATAAATAAAACCGACAGTCTAAGATGTTAAGAAACGAGGTATGACTATGAAGAACAAAATTGCAAGACTTTCTCTTTTTCTCGTTGCGGTGTTTGTATTAGTGTCCTCAATGACCGGGTGCGCGTGGCTATTGCCTGCCATTGAAGAATACGAGCCCGACGAATTGGCGCTTGAACTCGTCGGTGAGCCGACTCTCGACTTTACCTACAATGAGGAAACCGGCTATTACGACGTTTACGTTGAGGGTGTAGCGAGGAACGCAGGTGAGCTTCTGCTCAACAACTGCTACGTTTACTTTGCCGTATACGACGGAGAGGGTAACCTTATCTGCGTTGCCGAGGACTACATCTACCTTATCGACACTGAGCTAAGCTGGCGCTTTGCCGCTGTGGGTATGACTCGATACGAGCCTGCCACGGTCGAGCTTCTCGAGCTTTACGGCTACGATTGGTAACAAATCAGATAAAAAAGAAGGATAATCTAATGTCAATGACGATGACTCAAAAAATACTCGCACACCACGCAGGACTTAAGTCGGTTTCTGCCGGTGAGCTTGTTCTTGTAAACGTGGATAGGGTGCTCGGTAACGACATCACCTCACCCGTGGCAATTCGCGAGTATGAAAAAATAGGCTGTGAGGGTGTCTACGATAAGGACAAGGTCACGATGGTTATGGACCACTTCGCACCTAATAAGGATATAAAGGCGGCAGTACAGTGTAAGATGTGCCGCGACTTCTGCGAGAGGGAGGAGGTAACACACTTCTACGACGTCGGAAGAATGGGTATTGAGCATGCATTGCTGCCTGAAAAGGGACTCGTTATCCCCGGTGACGTTGTAATCGGCGCTGACTCTCACACCTGTACTTACGGAGCGCTTGGCGCATTCTCGACAGGTGTCGGCTCGACGGATATGGCGTGCGGTATGGCGACGGGCAAGGCTTGGTTCAAGGTCCCCTCGGCTATAAAGTTTGTCCTTAAAGGAAAGCTTTCGAAATACGTATCCGGTAAGGACGTAATTTTACATATCATCGGTAAAATCGGTGTTGACGGCGCGCTCTATAAGTCTATGGAGTTTGTCGGCGAGGGTGTCGGCGCTCTTACTGTGTTTGACCGTCTTACCATATCCAATATGGCTATCGAGGCAGGCGCAAAGAACGGCATCTTCGAGGTTGACGAGGCGACGCTTGCATATGTAAGAGAGCGTTCAGACAGAGAGCCTCTCGTGTTTACCGCAGACCCCGATGCAGAGTACGACGAGGTGTACGAAATTGACCTCTCGACTATAAAATCCACCGTTTCATTCCCTCATCTTCCTGAAAACACACGCACCTTTGATGAGATAGGCAACGTTAAAATTGACCAGGTTGTTATCGGCTCCTGCACCAACGGTCATTATAAGGACTTAGCAGAAGCTGCCGAAATCCTTAAGGGCAAAAAGGTTGCGAAGAACGTACGCGCAATTATAATTCCCGCAACGCAGGATATCTACCTTAAGGCAATGGAGACAGGTCTTCTCAAGATATTCATTGAGGCGGGCTGTGTAGTTTCCACACCCACCTGCGGCCCCTGTCTTGGCGGCTATATGGGTATACTCGCGGCAGGCGAGCGCGCCGTTGCGACCACCAACCGCAACTTCGTCGGCAGAATGGGCGACGTTACATCAGAGGTCTATCTTGCAAGCCCTGCAGTAGCGGCGGCAAGTGCTATAGCGGGTAAAATCGCAGACCCCAAGGAAATTATGAAGTAAGGGGGAGGGAAAAAAATGAAGTTTAACGGAAAAGCAATAAAGTACGGAGATAACGTCGATACCGACGTTATCATTCCCGCAAGATACCTAAACACTATCGACAAAAAGGAGCTTGCCTCTCACTGTATGGAGGACATCGACCGCGACTTTACGAAAAAGGTTGAGTGTGGTGACATTATGGTCGCGGGCAAGAATTTCGGCTGCGGCTCCTCGCGTGAGCACGCTCCGATTGCCATAAAGGAGAGCGGCATATCCCTTGTTATAGCAAAGAGCTTTGCGAGAATTTTCTACCGTAACTCCATCAACATCGGCCTCGCCATTCTCGAGTGTGAGGACGCACCCGACAGAATTTCCGAGGGGGATAAAATTGAGGCGGACCTTGATGCCGGTGTAATTTACAACAGAACCACGGGTGAGAGCTTTAAGACAAAGCCTTTCCCCGAGTTTATTCAGAAGATAATCACCGCCGGCGGTCTTATTGAATCCATTCGCCGCGGCGACGTAAAGTGAGGAGGGCACTATGCATTATAATATCGCTTTACTCAAGGGTGACGGAATAGGTCCCGAAATCGTAGACAGCGCCGTGAGAGTTCTTGAAGCTGTCGGCAAGAAGTTTTCGCACACCTTTAACTTTACCTCATACGACATCGGCGGCGTAGCTATTGATAAGCATGGCAAGCCTTTGCCTGAGGAAACCGTTGCAGGCTGTCTTGCTGCTGACTCTGTGCTTCTTGGCGCTGTGGGCGGTCCTAAGTGGGATAATCTGCCCGGAAATATGAGGCCGGAAAAGGCGCTTCTCGGCATACGTGCCGCAATGAACCTCTTTACTAATCTCCGTCCTGCCAAGCTCTATCCTGCATTAAAGGGTGAGTGTCCTCTCCGCGAGGATATAGTTAAGGATGGCTTTGACATTATGATTGTCAGAGAGCTTACCGGCGGCATCTATTTCGGTGAGCGCGGTATGCGTGAGGGCAAATACGGTGAGGAGGCGTACGATACCGAGGCTTACAGCCGTATGGAAATTGAGCGTATTGCAAGAGTTGCCTTTGAAGCCGCGAGAAAAAGACGCGGTAACCTTATCAGCATAGATAAGGCAAACGTGCTTGAAACCTCTCGCCTTTGGAGAAAGATAGTGCACGAAATATCGGCTGAATACCCCGACGTAAAGGTCTCTGATATGCTCGTTGATAATGCGGCAATGCAGCTTGTGCGTTGTCCCGCGCAGTTTGACGTAATCGTCACGTCGAATATGTTTGGCGATATCCTCTCCGATGAGGCGTCGCAGATTACGGGCTCAATAGGTATGCTCCCCTCGGCATCTCTTAACGAAACCACGAGAGGACTTTACGAGCCTATACACGGCTCAGCTCCCGATATCGCGGGGCAGAATAAGGCAAACCCGATAGCAACTATACTTTCCGCCGCAATGATGCTTCTTTATTCCTTCGGTCTTTCTGATGAGTCGGAGGCTATCGTATCCGCGGTTGATAAGGTGCTCGAGGCGGGATACAGAACTGCAGACCTCGCTCACGGCAACGAGGCGCTCGGCACTCGCGAGATGACCGATAAAATCATAGAGAATATCTAAAGGATTTTCACAATGAATAACTTGTGTGAGCTCTATTATGAGCTTTGTATGAGCGGAGTTTTCAGAGGTGTGCTTGATAAGCCCCTCTTCTCGCACCTCGCGGATTATTTTTGCGAGGGTGCGTCTCGCTCCGAAAAAATTAAGGCATACGCTTCCTTTGCTTCGGAAATATACAAAAACGGCGGCTCTCTTACCGACCTCGTTTGCCGTCTTGTTTTTGAGGACGAGAACGTTTACGTTAAGGCAAGAGCTCGCGGCGGTAGGTGTGATGCCAACGTAATAGCTGCGGTAGAGCGCGAGCTTTCGGTCTTTAGGCGGTTTGCCGCACTTACACCTAAGGATTTTGCGCGCGACCTCGGTGTAGAGTATGTCTCTCCCTTTTCCTCACGAGATGTGGATATTGCCGCCGAGTACGAGGCGAGAATATGCGATATTGATAAGCACGGCTACGGTATTTTCTCTTCGCATCCTATGTTCAGACTTAACGGTGAGCGCGAGCTTGTACCTATTGTGAGTGCTGATAAAACCACGCTTGATAAATTCGTCGGATATGAAAACGAGAGAGAAAGAGTTATTAAAAACACGCTTTCCTTCGTTGAGGGCAGACCTGCCGCCAACGTGCTTCTATGCGGCGATGCGGGTGCGGGTAAATCCTCGACCGTCAAGGCTGTGGCAAACGCCTTTTTCGATAGGGGCATACGACTTATTGAGCTGCGCAAGGACCAGCTTTCAAATCTTCCTTACGTTATGGGCAAGGTCAGTGAAAACCCATTAAAATTCATTATCTTCATAGACGACCTGTCCTTTAATTCCAACGACGATAATTTCAGTATGCTCAAGGCGGCCCTTGAGGGCTCGGCCTCGGCAAAGGCGGATAACGCAGTGATTTACGCCACCTCTAACCGCCGTCATATAGTAAAGGAGTCCTTTTCTGACAGAGAGGGAGATGACGTCCACAGAAATGATACCCTCCAAGAAAATCTTTCGCTCTCGGAAAGATTCGGACTCGTCGTGTTATTCCAGAAGCCGAATAAACAGCTTTACCTTGAAATCGTGCACGAGCTCGCAAGACGTGCGGGTGTGACGCTTCCGTGGGAAGAGCTTGATATAAAGGCGGAGGCGTTTGCTCTCCGTCGCGGCAACCGCTCGGCAAGATGCGCTGAGCAGTTCGTCGAGAGTCTTTTGTAAAGTGGGTGACAGTATGTTAACTCTTGATAATGTTTACCGCGCGAGCAATGTCTTGCGCGAGGTGGTCAGAAAGACCGATTTGGTATATGCTCCGAAGCTTTGCCCCGGAATTGACCTTTATCTTAAAACAGAAAATCTTCAGATAACAGGCTCGTTTAAGGTGCGCGGCTCGTACTATAAAATGTCTCGCCTCTCACAAGAGGAAAGAGCACGCGGTGTCATAGCCTGCTCAGCGGGAAATCACGCGCAGGGTGTTGCGCTTGCCGCTCAGAAAAACGGAATAAAGGCTGTTATATGTCTTCCCGACGGCGCGCCTATTTCAAAAATCGAGGCAACCAAGAGCTACGGCGCTGAGGTGTGTCTTGTAGAGGGTGTTTACGACGATGCTTACCGCCGTGCGCTTGAGCTGCGCGACGAGTGCGGCTACAGCTTCATTCACCCATTTGACGATGAGGACGTTATTGCGGGACAGGGAACTATCGCGCTTGAGATTGAGGACCAGCTTCCCGATATGGATGCGGTGATAGTGCCCGTCGGCGGCGGTGGACTTATATCGGGTGTTGCTTTCGCCATAAAGGCGATAAATCCTAACGTTAAGGTTTACGGTGTTCAGGCGGCCGGCGCTCCTTCAATGTATAACTCCGTGAAGTCGGGAGAGATTAACGGACTTTCTTCCGTACATACGATTGCCGACGGTATTGCGGTAAAGCGTCCCGGTGACCTAACCTATGAGATATGCTCGAAGTACGTTGACGACATAGTTACCGTCAGCGACGATGAGATTTCAGCGGCAATACTTGCTCTTATGGAGCAGCATAAGCTGGTTACCGAGGGTGCGGGTGCGGTTGCGGTTGCCGCCGCAATGTTCGGTCATCTCGACCTTAAGGGTAAAAAGGCTGTGTGCCTTCTCTCCGGCGGTAATATCGACGTTACGATACTCTCGCGCGTTATAAATCGCGGACTTTTGATGTCGGGCAGGACCTGCCAGCTTATGATAGAGCTCGTTGATAAGCCGGGTCAGTTAAAGAACGTTTCGAGGATAATTGCCGATATGGGCGGTAACGTTATATCGGTGCACCACGAGAGAGCAAACGAGGGCTCTGACGTCAATGGCTGTTATTTAAGACTCGTGCTTGAAACAAGAAACTTTGCTCATATCGAAGAAATAAAGCACGCTCTCATTGACGAGGGCTTCAAGCTACTGTAAAGGAGATAAATATGGCTACTGTAATTTCAACCGAAAAAGCACCGGCGGCAATAGGCCCTTATTCGCAGGCAATGGTGTCGGGCGGTCTTGTGTTCACGTCGGGACAGATTCCGATTAACCCCGAAAACGGAAAAATCGAGGCGGAGGGTATCGCGGCTCAGACCGAGCAGGTAATGAAAAATCTCGGTGAGGTTCTAAAAGCGGCAGGTACAAGCTATGAGCGAGCTGTAAAGACTACCTGCTTTCTTGCAAATATGTCTGACTTTGCTGCCTTTAATGAGGTTTACGCAAAATATTTCGTAGGCAAGCCTGCACGCAGCTGCGTTGCGGCAAAGGAGCTTCCTCGCGGTGTGCTCGTCGAGGTAGAGGTAATAGCGGAAGTTTAATAAAAATAAATCAAGAAAAGGAATGGTTACCAATATGGAAAAGCTACATACTCCCGAGGTTGACGCACTTTTTGAGGCAATTCTTTCTCTTAATAATCTTGACGAATGCTATAAATTCTTTGAGGACGCCCTAACCGTCAGAGAAATTCTCGACATTGCCCAAAGGCTTAAGGCTGCAAAAATGCTTAATGCCGGCAATAGCTACGTGGAGGTTTGTGCTGAAACAGGAATGAGCACCGCTACGATTAGCCGTGTCAGCAAGGCTCTTGAGCGTGGCAGGGGAGGATACAGACTTGTTATAGACAGGGCAAAAAAGAAGGTAGAAAATGATTGACGATAAAATTCTAAAAAACGAGGAAAGAGCCGTTTTTGCTCTACGCTCGCTTTATAAAAGGTACGGATACCTGCCGTTTAAGATGAGCAAGTTTGAGGAATACGACCTTTACTTAAAAAACAAGGACTTTCTTGTCAGTGACAGGGTAATAACCTTTAACGACGTTAGCGGAAAGCTCCTTGCCTTAAAGCCTGACGTCACCCTCTCCATAATCAAAAATACGAGAGACCTGCCCGGCACGAAGCAGAAGGTGTATTATAACGAAAACGTTTACAGGGTTTCCTCGGGTACAGGTCATTTTAGCGAGATTATGCAGGCAGGACTTGAATGTATTGGAGATATAGACGTCACCGACGTTTTTGAGGTTTGCTATCTTGCCGCCGAGAGCCTTAGGGCCGTGTCGGAGTCCTTCGTGCTCGACGTGTCGCATATGGGCGTGCTGTCGGCAATTCTTGACGAGCTCTCACCCGCCCCCGAGTTCAGACGTGCGGCTATCACCTTTATTGGCGAGAAAAACAAGCACGAGCTTGTGGCTCTTTGCGAGAGATTTTCTCTTTCAGAGTCGGCAGGCGTACTTACATCGGTCGTAGATATGTACGGACGTCCCGATAGGGTGATTTCCGATTTAAAGCGCACGCTTCCCGTGAGTGTTACCGAGTCGGCAGCATTCTCGGAGCTTTGCGAGCTCGTAAGGCTTCTTTCGGGCACACCTCTTTACGACAGAATAAGGCTTGATTTCTCGGTTGTAAACGATATGAACTACTATAACGGAATTCTGCTTCGCGGATTTTTGGAGGGGATTTCCGAGGGCGTTCTTTCGGGCGGTGAATACGATAGCCTTATGAGGCGTGTAGGCAGAGAGTGCCGTGCTATTGGCTTTGCGCTTTATCTCGACCTGCTTGCAGCAGTTGACGTCGCTCGCCCCGAGTCAGACGTTGACGTTCTTCTCGTTTACGACAGTACGGTTTCGGCAGACGAGATTGTTGCGAAAAAGAGAGAGCTTATAGATGAGGGACTTTCTGTTCAGGCGCAGCGCTCCGTACCGGAAAACCTAAGATACGGCAGAGTAGTATTTATGAGTGGAGAAAAGAAAAATGATTAATATAGCTCTTCCAAAGGGGCGTCTTGGCGAGCGCGTTTACGAGCTTCTCGAGCGCGCAGGATACGAGTGTCCCGCGATAAAGGAAAACGGAAGGAAGCTCATATTCGAAAACAGTGAGCGCGGTGTCAGATATTTCTGGGTTAAGCCCTCTGACGTGTCTATATACGTAGAGAGAGGAGCTGCCGACGTTGGAATTGCCGGTAAGGATATTCTCCTTGAATATTCGCCCGACGTTTACGAGCTTGTTGACCTCGGTATTGGCAAGTGCAGAATGGCGGTTGCTGCAAAGGCGGATTTTCACGACGATAAGAGTCTTAGACTAAGAGTCGCGACAAAGTTCCCGAGAATTGCCGCCGATTATTACACCGGTCTCGGCCGCGATATTGATATTATAAAGCTCAACGGCTCGATTGAGCTAGCCCCTATACTCTCGCTTTCCGACGTTATCGTCGACATAGTTGAAACGGGTACAACGCTCAAGGAAAACAACCTTAAGGTTGTAGAGACTATAGTGCCTATAAGCGCGCGTCTTATTGTGAATAAGGCGAGCTTTAAATTCAAGACCGAAGAGATTGAAAGACTCGTTTCGGGACTTTCTTTACAGGTAGAAAAAGATGATTAAGATTTATAAATACGGAGAGGTGTCGCGCGATGAAATCTTTGCGCGCGAGAATCCTGCCGAGAGTGTCGCAGGAGTTGTTGCGGAGATTATATCGACAGTTCGCTCTCGCGGTGATGCAGCGCTCCTTGAATATGCAGAAAAATTTGATAAGGCAACGCTTACTTCTCTGGAGGTAACACCCGAGGAGATTGACGAGGCATTTCTTTCGGTTGACAGTGAGCTTATAGACGTAATTCGTCTTGCGGCGGAGAATATCCGCGACTTTCACTCCCGTCAGCTTCGCGAGGGCTTTACACTCCAAAAGGAAAACGGGGTTGTTATAGGACAGAAGATTACGCCTATTGAAAAGGTCGGTCTTTACGTACCGGGCGGCACTGCGGCATACCCGTCCACCGTTCTTATGGATTCCGTGCCGGCGAAGATTGCGGGCTGCTCCGAGATAGTAATGGTTACACCTCCCACAAGGGACGGAAAGGTAAATCCCGTCATACTCGCTGCGGCGAAAATCGCGGGTGTTGACAGAATATTTAAGGTTGGCGGTGCGCAGGCTATCGCGGCGCTCGCTTTTGGTACGGAGAGCGTACCGAAGGTTGATAAAATCGTCGGCCCCGGAAATGCTTACGTCGCAGAGGCGAAAAAGCAGGTTTTTGGCAGAGTGTCTATTGATATGATAGCGGGTCCGTCGGAAATTTTAGTGGTTGCGGATTCAAAGTCGAACCCGCGCTTCGTTGCAGCCGATATGCTCTCTCAGGCAGAGCATGACAGAATGGCGAGTGCTGTGCTCGTTACCGACAGCTACGCTCTTGCCGAGGCGGTCAGCGCTGAGATTGAAAGGCAGCTGCCGACACTGCCTCGCGCTGCTATTGCGAGAGCTTCCATTGATAACCACGGTAAAATCATTGTTTCCGAGGGGAACATTGACCTTGCTATAGATATAGCAAACGAGATAGCTCCCGAGCATCTTGAGCTTTGCCTTGATAATCCCTTTGATTATCTTGATAAGGTTAAGCATGCAGGCTCGGTGTTTATGGGAAGATACTGTCCCGAGGCCCTCGGTGACTACCTCGCAGGCCCTAACCACACGCTCCCGACGAGCGGTACGGCTCGCTTCTCCTCGGCACTCGGTGTTGACGACTTTGTTAAGAAAACGCAGTTCAGCTACTATACAGAAGAGGCACTGTCACTCGTTGCCGATAAGGTTGCGCTTTTTGCCGAGCACGAGGGACTTTCCGCACACGCGAGAAGCGCTACCGTAAGATTCGAAGAAAAAGAGTAAGGTTAAAATGAGTAGATTTTTTAGCAATAAATACTCTCGCCTTAAGGCCTACACCCCGGGTGAGCAGCCGAGGGAGAGAAAATACGTAAAGCTGAATACCAACGAGTCGCCGTATCCCCCATCTCCCGACGTTATCCGTGTTGTCGCAGAGGAGGCGAGCAGACTGAACCTCTATTCTGACCCCGAGGCTGCCGCACTTACCGAGAAGTGCGCTGAGATTTTAGGTGTTAAGACCTCGGAGGTTCTTATGACCAATGGCTCGGACGAGATACTCAACTTTGCTTTTATGGCGTTCTCTGACAGTGAGCACCCGATTGTATTTCCCGACATAACCTACGGCTTTTATCCGGTTTTTGCCGAGCTTTCAGGTATTCCTTACGAGAAAATCCCGCTTTCCGAGGACTTCACCGTAAGGGTGGAGGACTATATCGGAATAGGGAAGAACATAGTAATAGCAAACCCCAACGCGCCGACGGGTATAGCGCTTCCTCTCTCGGATATTGAGAGGATAGTTTCGTCAAACCCCGATAACGTTGTTATAATAGACGAGGCGTACGTTGATTTCGGTGCGGAGAGTGCTATAAAGCTTTTGCCTAAATATAAAAATCTCATAGTCACAGGCACCTTTTCAAAGTCGCGCTCACTTGCGGGCGCAAGACTCGGCTTCGGTGTCGCAAGCGAGGAGCTTATAAAGGACCTTAATACCATAAAATATTCAACTAACCCATATAACGTAAACCGTATGACTATGGCGGCAGGCTATCAGGCGCTTGTTGATAACGATTACTATATGGCAAACTGCCGCCGCATTATAGAGGTGCGCGAGTATACGAGAGACAGGCTTTCCGATATGGGCTTTGTCCTGACTCCGTCGTGTGCCAACTTCCTTTTTGCGAGGTGCGACCGTATCGGCGGTGAGGAGTTGTATCTTGAGCTAAAGCGCTGCGGAGTTCTCGTAAGACACTTTAACGATGAGAGAATTAAGGATTATAACCGCATAACCGTTGGAACGAGGGCGGAAATGGACACTCTTCTTTCTGCGGTTAGTGAAATATTAAAGGAGAAAAGCAAATGAGACAGGCTGAAATTAAAAGAAAAACCGGCGAGACCGACATCACGGTAGCACTCAATCTTGACGGTGCTGGAGTTTCAAAAATTAACACGGGTTGCCCATTTCTTGACCATATGCTCACTCTTTTTTCTAAACATTCAAGAATTGACCTTGACGTATCGGCTGTCGGTGACGTAGAGGTTGACTACCATCACACAACCGAGGACGTCGGTATTGCGCTTGGTATGGCGCTTAGAGAAGCGCTCGGTGATATGCGCGGTATTCGTCGCTACGGTGACAGAGTTATACCGATGGACGAGGCTCTCGTTATGTCGGCAATTGACATCTCGGGCAGAGCGCACCTTGAGTTTTCGGCTAAGATTCCCTCGGAGCGTGTTGGCGGATTTGACACCGAGCTTTGCGAGGAGTTTCTCCGCGCTTTTGTCAGAAAGGCGGAGCTTACGCTTCATATAAGGAGCCTTGCCGGCACTAATTCTCACCATATAATCGAGTGCATATTTAAATCCTTTGCGCGCTCGCTTGGCGATGCAGTATCCATTGACGAGAGATTTTCGGGCGACGTTCCCTCTACGAAAGGCGTAATTTAATGATAGCAGTAATCGACTACGGGGTAGGTAATCTTTTTTCGATTCTATCCTCGCTTTCCGCTATCGGTGCTGACTGTGTCGTGACGAGCGACGAGTCGGTTATCCGCAGCGCTGAAAAAATAATTTTGCCCGGTGTTGGTGCGTTCCGTGATGCGATAGCTAAGCTACGTGCTACAGGTCTTGATAAGGTTGTAGTGGACGAGGTGAAGTGTGGAAAGCCCATACTTGGTATCTGCCTCGGTATGCAGATGTTATTCGAAGAGAGCCACGAATACGGTCGCTACGAGGGACTCTCACTTCTTTCCGGTAGCGTTATCGGCATGGACGGCAGAATTCCCGAGGAGCTTAAAATTCCTCATATAGGTTGGAATTCCTTGAAAATCAAAGCTTCTCATCCCATCTTTAAGTACGTGAAGGACGGAGACTTCGTTTATTTCGTTCACTCCTATTTTGCGTCTGACTGTGACGACAGTCTTCTTGCCACTACGGAATACGGCCGTGAAATATGCGCCGCAGTTGCAAAGGAAAACGTTTGCGGTATGCAGTTTCACCCCGAAAAGAGCGGAGAGGTAGGACTTTCCATTCTCCGTGCCTTTAATGAATGGAGCTACAGAAAATGAAAATTTTTCCCGCGATAGATTTGTATAAAGGTAAAGCTGTCCGTCTTTACAAGGGAGACTATGAAAGAGTGACGGTTTACAGCGATAATCCCGCCTCTCTCGCACGTGATTTCGAGGCGGCAGGCGCTGAATATATTCACGTCGTTGACCTTGAGGGCGCAAAGGACGGAACAACTCCAAATATTGAAATTGTTGCAGAAATTGTAAATAATACTTCGCTTTTTGTAGAAATTGGCGGTGGAATTCGTAATACAGAAACGCTTGAGCGTTATTTTAACGTGGGCGTTTCACGCGTAATTCTCGGCACGGCGGCGGTCGCCGACGAGGCGTTTCTTTCCTCGGCTCTTGACAGGTACGGAGAAAAAATCGCGGTCGGCGCCGATGTGAAGGACGGCTACGTTGCCATTCGCGGCTGGGTGGAAAAATCCGAGTATACGCTCGATGCGTTTTTAGATAAAATGGTCTCGCTCGGTGTTAAGACCGTAATTTGTACCGACATCTCGAAGGACGGTGCTATGAGGGGCACGAACCTCTCGCTTTACAGCGAGCTGTCGCGTAAGTACTCTATTGATATTATCGCCTCGGGCGGTGTATCGAGTCTTGATGATATAAGAGCGCTCCGCGATATGAATATTTCCGGTGCCATTATAGGTAAGGCTTATTACGTTGGCGCTATAAATCTTTCCGAGGCAATAAAGGAAGCAAAGAAATGATAACAAAAAGAATTATTCCTTGCCTTGACGTTAAGGACGGCAGGGTTGTTAAGGGTGTGAATTTTCTCGGACTTGCCGACGTTTCCTCACCCACAAAGCTCGCAAAATTTTATTCCGAGTGCGGTGCGGACGAGCTCGTATTCTACGATATTACCGCATCCGCTGAAGGCAGAGCACTCTTTACCGATATTCTTACCGAGGTTGCGAGGACGATTTTTATTCCCCTGACCGTCGGCGGCGGCATAAATACGCTTTCGGATTTTGATAGAGTGCTAAAGTGCGGCGCTGATAAGGTGAGCGTTAACTCGGGTGCTATCAGAAACCCCCTGCTTATTGAGGAGGCCGCAAAGCGTTACGGTAATCAGTGCGTTGTAATTTCCGCTGACGTTAAGCGTGTGGGCGGCGAGTTCCGAGTTTTTTCGAAGGGCGGCAGAGAGGACACGGGCATGGAGGCAATCTCCTGGATAAAGAGATGTGTTGATATGGGTGCCGGCGAGGTCGTTGTAAACTCAATTGATACCGACGGTGTTAAAGGGGGCTTTGATTTAGAGCTTCTTTCCGCGGTTACAAAAACGGTAAACGTCCCTGTAATTGCCTCGGGCGGAGCAGGCTCTATGGCGCATTTTACCGAGCTTTTCAGGGAAATTCCCGATGTTTCGGCAGGCCTTGCCGCATCGGTGTTCCATTTTGGAGAAATTGCAATATCCGACTTAAAGCGTGAGCTTTCGGACAACGGAATAAGTGTAAGAATTTAATGTTGGAGGCTGAAATGATTGATATAAAGGAATTAAAATTTGACGAGCGCGGTCTTATACCCGCCGTCGTAGTTGACTCGATTACGAAGAAGGTGCTTACCGTAGCTTATATGAATGAGGAAAGCCTCAAAATCACAATGGAGCGCGGTCTTACCTGCTTTTTCAGCCGTTCGCGCGGCGAGCTTTGGCTCAAGGGCGAGACCAGCGGTAATTATCAGCACGTTGTGTCGATAACCGCCGATTGCGACAAGGATGCCCTCGTTGTAGTTGTGGAAAAGGACGGCCCTGCCTGCCATACAGGCTCGGATTCCTGCTTCACAGCTCCCGTTTATATAAATGAGGAGTATTCCGAGTTTTCTCTTGAGTCGCTTTACGGTCTGCTCCTTGAAAGACGGGAGAAAAAACCCGAGGGCTCTTACACTACCTACCTTTTCGAAAAAGGAATAGATAAGATACTCAAAAAGGTCGGCGAGGAGTCGACCGAGGTTATAATCGGCGGTAAATCGGGCGATAAGGCCGAAACCGTCTATGAAATTGCCGACCTTGCGTATCACGTTATGGTACTCATGGTCGAGATGGGTATTACCACTGAGGATATACACCGCGAGCTTGCTTCAAGACACATAATAGACCACAAGGTAAAGCAGGAGAAAATGACTAAATGACGCTCTCAAGCTACCACGTACATACCGATTTCTGTGACGGTGCCGCCACGGCTGAGGATATGATTCTTCAGGCTATAGAATGCGGTATGACTGAGGTCGGCTTCTCCGGGCACTCTCCAATTCCAGGCGAAGAGGATTGGTGTATGAGTCTTGACGGAGCTTTGGAGTACCGTAGGTCGCTGTCCGCCTTAAAGGAAAAGTATAAGGACAAAATCAAGGTCTATGCAGGTATCGAGCAGGATGTTCTTTCAACCACTCCCACCGCTCCTTACGATTATGTTATCGGCTCTGTGCACGGATTTGTGAAGAATGGGGGCATTCTTGCCGTTGACGTAAACCCGGAGCGAATTCGCGAGGCTATAAGTCTCCATTACGGCGGTGACCCTTATCTTTACGTTGAGGAATATTTCCGCGAGGTGTCCGAGGTGTATCTTCGTACGCACTGTGACATTATCGCCCACTTTGACCTTGTGGCGAAATTTGTTGAGTGTGAGCCCCTCTTTTCTACCTCGCACCCGAGATATCTGGCGGCGCGTGATAAGGCACTTGATAAGTTGCTTTTAACCCCTGCGCTCTTTGAGATAAACACGGGCGCCATCTCGCGCGGATACCGCACCACCCCTTATCCCGAGGAGACGGTTATAGAGCTTATTGCAGCGAGCGGCAAGCCCTTTGTCATATCATCTGATGCTCACACGAAAGAAACTCTTGACTTCGGCATCGAGGCTATAGCACGTGAGCTTTCCAAAAAGGGAATTAAGTACGTTACCTCGCTTGACGAGATTTTATCAATAACCAGAGCGTAAATAAAAAAACAGCCACCTTATAAGAGGTGGCTGTTTTTGGTGCTCCTGCGGGAATTTTGCGCCTGATTTTGCTCGCAATATACGCTATCCGAGTGCCTCCCGTTGCCTCGGCTGTCTCGCACACGAGACGGGGCGCAATGTTGCGAATCCCATTCGCCTTGGGCGAGCGAGATTTGAGACACACAGAGACACCAAAAAAGAGAGCACCGCTACGGGTACTCTCTTTTTTTGGTGCTCCTGCGGGAACTCGAATCCCGGACACCTTGATTAAAAGTCAAGTGCTCTACCGACTGAGCTACAGGGGCATATAAATCATGCTTAAATATCATATCACATTATGCTCTGTTTGTCAATAGATTTTGCCAAAAAATTGAGCAAAGAGAAAATAATTTTTCGCACAAGCTGACATTTTATGCGCTGCTTTGTGCGTTATACTGCGTTGATATTGTGCTCATATGTAGATATTTTTAAAAAAATGATATCTGTCCCATTTAACGTACACGTGCTGCGATATAATGTAATCACCTAAAGAAAAAAGGAGATTTACTTATGGAGTACAAATACGCAGTTGCGCTTATCAACAGCGAAGAAGAGAGAATACTCGGTATATTTGATACCAAGGAGGATGCTGACGAGTTCGGAAGGCAGAACACCCTTCCGAGAAGCATGGGGCTTCAGTATTGCTTTGCATCGCTTTTTACCCCAAAGGGCAAACCGAGAGGCGGCATTAAAATCTACGACTACTACAACTCGTCTTGCACAGCATAAGAAAAATCAGCCTCGCCACTCTTTTAGGTGAAGTGCGAGGCTGATTTTAACTTTTATTATTTGCTCGATTTGCGGGGTATAAAAGCAAAGCCGAGGACGGCAAAGGTTGCGGCTATCAAGAAGAGCGTCACGCAAAGGACAAGTGATAGCGTCTCGTCGCTGATAAAGGGTGCGGCGAACATATAAACTCCAAGGCTTGTGAGAAGAATATATACGAGGAAGAGAATAAGGGAATACTTATGCTTAACACCCGAAAAGGCTCTGATGTAGCCGTACATAAGCTGCGAGGCGCCATGTATCCAAAGAAGAATACCCACGGTTCTCGTTACTCCCGAGATTGCAAACAGAGAAATGCCAAACTGCTGTAATATTAATGTTGCCGCAACAAGTGTTATAGCCACAGCCTCAAATGCAAGCACCATAAAAGCACCGCCGGTCGTCCGTCTCATCGCACGGATTACGAAAATAGCAACGTAAGAGATAAGAAGGAGAGCAAATATTATCTCCATCATGTTTTGCCGTAACTCGAAGACGGGAAGCATTAAAATTCCGAGTGTTAAGCAGACCGCTGCCGCCACGAAATCAAAAATACAATTTTTCAGTATCTTGTCCATACTACCTCTCAAAGAGGCGGCAGAGAAAAAAACGCTCTGCCGCCCATAGAATTATTTAAGAATAAACTTATTAAAGCTCTTCTTACCGCGTTTTACAAGAACACCCTCGACAAGCGACTCCTTCGTAACCGTCGCCTTAACGTCGGTCACCCTTTCACCGTCAACGGTAACGCCGCCCTGCTCGATAGCGCGTCTACCCTCGGATTTTGAGGGAACCATCTTGCCAAGCACGAGAAGGGAATTGACGTCAATCTTGCCGTCTATGAGCATAGACACATCTACATCAACGGTAGGAGTGAGAGAGCTGTCGCCCGCGCCGTAAAGTGCGCGTGCTGCTGCTTCTGCTGCGCGTGCCTCTTCTTCGCCGTGAACAAGAGCGGTAAGCTCGTATGCAAGAATTTCTTTTGCACGGTTGAGCTGTGCGCCCTCCCACGTATCCATCTTGTCAATCTCCTCAAGAGGTAAGAAGGTGAGCATTCGTATACATTTGAGCACGTCCTTGTCTCCGACGTTTCTCCAGTATTGGTAGAAATCGTAGGGCGAGGTCTTCTTCGGGTCAAGCCATACCGCGCCGCTCGCGGTCTTACCCATCTTCTTTCCCTCTGAGTTGAGGAGCAGGGTAATGGTCATAGCATAAGCGTCCTTGCCGAGCTTGCGGCGGATAAGCTCCGTGCCGCCGAGCATGTTAGACCACTGGTCGTCACCGCCGAACTGCATATTGCAGCCGTATTCACGGAAAAGATGGTAGAAGTCGTAGGACTGCATTATCATGTAGTTAAATTCAAGGAAGGAAAGGCCCTTTTCCATTCTCTGCTTGTAGCACTCGGCGGTAAGCATTCTGTTTACCGAGAAGCAGGCGCCAACCTCGCGGAGCAGTTCAATGTAATTGAGTCCGAGGAGCCAGTCAGCGTTGTTAACCATAACCGCCTTGTCCTCTCCAAATTCAATAAATCTCTCCATCTGCGTCTTAAAGCAGTCGCAGTTATGCTGAATGGTCTCGGGTGTCATCATAGAGCGCATATCGCTTCTGCCTGATGGGTCGCCGATATAGCCTGTGCCTCCGCCTATAAGGACTATCGGGCGGTTGCCTGCCATTTGAAGACGCTTCATAAGGCAGAGTGCCATAAAGTGTCCTACGTGAAGGCTGTCAGCCGTGGGGTCAAAGCCAATATAGAAGGTTGCCTTGCCGTTATTGATAAGCTCCTTTATTTCTTCCTCGTCGGTTACCTGCGCAATGAGACCGCGCGCGACGAGCTCGTCGTAAATTTTCATATCTGTCTCCGTTCCGTCGCCGCTTGCGACCTAAATTAACATAACGTAATTATACAATATTTTACTTAATTTGTCAAGGAGTATCGCTTACCTTTTTCTGACCGAAAAAACCGTCGTATGAGTATACTCCTCACACGCCTCATAAAAGCCGCGTCCCTCTTTTGTAATACCCGGCTCTTCGCCCGTCTCAAGACACATAGCTCCGTGCTTGATTTGAGCAAATTTTCCGAAAAAGGCGGGACCCGTGTTAAGAAAATTTCCGGTGTAGAACTGAAGACCGTCCTTGTCGGTGAAAACTGTCATGGTCAGAGTCTCGCCCGTTACAAGCGCTGCAAGACGCAGCCTTTTACCGAAAAAGTTTACATTCTTTTCCGAAGAGAGATGAAAATAATTGTCGTAGCCGGAAAAAATCCGGCTTATCGCATCGCCCATCCTCTTTCCGTCTCTTAAATCATACGGTGTTTTGTCAACCGCGGGGCGTCTGCCGGTTGGCAGAATTTTCTCGTTTACTTCGGTATATCTGTCTGCGGGAATGCTTACGGTATGTCCGTAAATAGTCCTTCCCGCGCCGTCAAGATTAAAATAGGAGTGATTAGTCATAGAGATAGGCGTCTTACCCTCGGGTATAGCCGAGTATTCTATCACAAGGTCGGTGTCACGGAGTGTGAATTTAGCCGTAACGGCAAGCCCCGAAGGGAAGCTGTCCTCGCCGTCGGGTGAATAGTATGATAGCGTAATACTTTCATTTGTCATATCCGTCTTGCTCCATACCCGTGTGTCAAAGCCCGCACCGCCGTGAAGACAGGCACCGTTATCGTTGTCCGGAAGCATAAAAATCGCACCGTCCATCGAAAACTCGGCGTCGGCTATTCTGTTAGCCACTCTGCCGATAGTAGAGCCCTGATGAGAGTCATCGGAAAGATAATCCGCGAGAGTCTCATATCCCATCACTATCTCTCGGCCGAAAACTCTGAACGAGGTAATCCTTGCGCCGTAATTCGTTACCGAAAGTGATGCTTTTTCGTTGCTTACGGAATAAATAAATATTTCCTCTCCTGTTTTTAGAGCACCAAACGACTTAACGTTCATATTTTTCACCTCAAATCCACCCGTATTATACATCACCCAGGTAGAAAAGTCAATAAGCAGCCTGACTTTTAAAAGGCTAAAGCGCAAAGTTACCAAAACAGAGAGCCATATTTATTGCACCTTTACATATTGACATTTATTTTGGCCGGTGTTATAATTATTATGTTAAATTATACTTATTATATATGTTTTGAGGTGCCTATGAAAAGAAGCGCTGTTCTAGTTATTTTCAGTATTTTCTTAATGCTTACAATGACTGCGTTTGCCTCCTGCGGTTATCTTACTGTCAGAATTACCTATGATGCAAACGGTGGTTCGTTTTCAAACGGCTCGGAGACTCTCGTGCTTGAAAAGTCCTCGGGTGCGCTTCTTGTCGAGCCTGTTTCTCCCTCAAAGGCGGGAAGTATCTTTGTAGGCTGGTCCACCTCCGAGGACGGCAGCAGCCTTTGGAATTTTGCTACCGACCGCCCTCATATCAATACGACGCTTTACGCCGTGTGGCATACTGCTGAGGCAAAGCTCATCTCACTTACAGACGGTGAAACGGTTGATAATGAGATTAGACTTTCGATAAGCCTTGCAGCCGAAAGGCTTGATTTTTCGGATATGGTCACTGTCAGTGATTATGCAAGCTGGATTCTTTGCCGAGACAGTGCGGGCGATGATGTTATAAGCGATAAGGTGCTAACCGATATACCCGTGGGGGAGAGCACCTATTACATAGTCGTAACCGCAAAGGACGGCGCGCTTTCCGAAACATATACTCTCAAGATAACGCGAGAAAACACTGTCAGTGTGACGCTTGATGCAAGCGAGGGTGTGCTCGAAGATGTTGATGCCGAGGCGCTCATTGTATACGGCGAGAACTTTGCGCTCCCAGTGCCTACTCGCACGGGCTATACCTTCCTTGGTTGGATACTTGACAATGCGCTTATAACCGATGCGAGCGGTGCATCTATTGCTGAATCTGATATAACCGATAGTGTCACGCTCGTTGCATCGTGGGAAAAGGAGCTTTATACTGTCACGGTTTCGTCGGAAAAAACGGCTGCCGGCAGCGTAAGCGGGGGCGGACAGTATGGGTTTGGCGATACTGTTGCCGTAAATGCCACCGCAAACGCGGGATATCGCTTTGCCGGCTGGTATGACGGAAATAACGTTCTTGTATCCTCAGCTCCGTCTTACAGCTTTGTTGCTATTGGAAACGTGAGTCTGACGGCAAAATTTGAGCGGAGTCAGAGCGGAAATGTAGATAACAACGGTTGGACGGGTAGTTAAATTCTTTGCCCCGTGCGTTTCAGCACGGGGCAATTTTGAAATTTATATGGATTTTTTAGCAATGATTTGCGAGGGGTAAATATGAAAAAAGCGGTTATAGTTATAAACGGCAGAGGCGGTGTCGGCAAGGATACGCTCTCTGAAATAGCGTCGAAGAGCTTCAAGGTAGAGAACGTCTCTTCAATAACGCCGATAAAGGAAATTGCCGCGATGTGCGGCTGGGACGGCACAAAGGACGATAAGTCAAGAAAGTTCTTAGCCGACCTAAAGCAGCTTTCGGTAGAGTATAACGACTATCCTACCGTCTGGGCAGCCGAAAGGTATAAGGAGTTTCTTAATTCGGATAAGGAGATTATGTTCGTTCACATAAGAGAGCCTGAGGAGATTAAAAAGTTCGTTCGTGCAACGGACGGCGCTGCAATAACGCTGCTTGTCCGCGGCGGCGAGCGAATGAAGCGAGGAGCGTACGGCAATGCGGCAGACGACGGGGTGGAGAACTATTCTTACGACTATTATTTTGATAATGACGGTACTCTTGCTGAGGCAGAGGAGGGATTTATCCTCCTATTAAATCAAATTCTTTCGGAAGGCTGAGGTAGCTATGAGCGATAAATTCTGGAAAAATTCAACCGTATATCAGATATATCCGCGCTCATTTTGTGACTCTGACGGCGATGGTGTCGGTGATATACGAGGTATAATAACAAAGCTCGACTATCTTAGAGAGCTCGGCATTGACGTAATATGGCTCTCACCCGTATATAAGAGTCCAAACGATGATAACGGCTACGATATATCCGACTATAAGGATATTCAGTCGGAGTTTGGTACTATGGCGGATTTTGAAGAGCTGCTAAGAGAGGCTAAGGCTCGCGGCATTCGCATTATTATGGACCTTGTAATAAATCATACCTCCGACGAGCACGAGTGGTTTCGCCGTGCTCTTGCCGGTGAGCAAAGGTATAAAAACTACTACGTAATCAAAAAGGGCGGGGAAGGCGGTGAGCTTCCGAACAACTGGGGCAACTTTTTTGCCGACTGTCCTTGGGAGCCGTTTGGAAATCCCGAAAATAACGAATACTATCTTCACCTTTTTTCAAAAAAGCAGCCTGACTTAAACTGGGACAACCCCGAGGTCTATGTCGAGATATGCGATATTATGCGCTTCTGGCTTGATAAGGGTGTTTCCGGCTTCCGTTGCGACGTTATAAACGTCATTCATAAGCGAAGCTATGCCGACGGCAAAAGGCGGCTTGCTTTAACAGGTAGGGAGCATTATATATCTACCGAGGGCACTCATAAAATTCTTGCAAATCTCCGCCGTGACGTAATGGCGGAATACGATGCCTTTACCGTGGGAGAGACGGTTATGGTTGATATCCCTATGGCGCGTGACCTATCGGACGAGTCACGGGGCGAGCTTGATATGGTGTTTGCCTTTGAGCATATGGAGTGCGACCAGATAGGTGTAAAGTGGTTTAAGACGCGCTTTAAGCCAAAGCGTCTTATGGATGCTCTCACAAGGTGGCAGACAGGTCTTGATTGGAACACCTGCTATCTTGAAAACCACGACCAGCCGCGTTCGGTTACGCGCTTCGTGCCCGGCGGTGAGTATCGCAAGGCAGGCGCTAAAATGCTACTCGGCCTTATATTCTCGCTCCGCGGTACGCCCTTTATCTATCAGGGGGAAGAGATAGGCATGACGAACGGTGCGTTTAATTCTCTTGATGAAATTATGGATATCGAGAGCCATAACGTTGATAAAATGGCTAAGTCACTCGGCATTATAAATCCGTTCCGATGGAAGCTGATTCGCAAAACCTCGCGCGATAATGCGAGAACGCCTATGCAGTGGACGGGCGATGTCGGCGCCGGCTTTACGAGTGGCAAGCCTTGGCTGAAAATCAATCCTAATTTTACCGAAATAAACGTGGAAGCCGACCTATACGACCATGACGGTGTAATAGCCTTCTTTAAAAGGATTAATTCCTACAAAAAGAACAGTGAAACGCTGAAATTTGGTGATTTTTCGGAGATATACTCGGGCAGAAGTGTCTATGCCTTCAAGCGAGAGACCTCCGGCGAAAGTCTTATAGCGCTCTTTAATTTCTCAAAGCATAAGCAAAAGATACCGTCTCTCATAAAAGGCACGTGTGTGATTTCGAACTATTCGGGTGAGCCGGCGGTGAAGCTGCGCCCATATGAATACAGACTTATTTCAACTGACAGGGAGGTTGCCGAGTGATAAATTTTGACGGTAAAATATTCAAGCTAGATACCGAGTCCACAAGCTATATTTTCGCCATAACGGAGGCAGGACACCTCGAGCATATTTATTACGGCGCGCGGCTTTTGGAGCAGGATTATACCGCTCTCCGTTTAAAGAATGCAATAGCCTTCGGCTCGGCGGTGGAGTATTCACCCGATATACCGGGCTACTGTCTTGACACCATGCTCCTTGAATATTCGGGTATAGGTAAGGGGGATTTTCGTCATACTCCCATTGAGGTGATAATGCCTGACGGCAGCTTCGTTACCGATTTTGTGTACGACTCTCACACCGTCCGTGACGGCTCGTTTGAGTGCGACACGCTACCCACTGCCTACGGTGAGGCAATAACGCTCTCGGTAGTCTTAAAGGACAAAAAGTACGAGGATATAAAGCTCAGGCTTAACTATACTGTCTACTACGACGATAACGTTATCGCTCGTACGGCAGAGCTTTTAAACGGCTCGGAGGGGGAAGTTTATATAAGGCGGCTTATGAGCTTTATGGCCGATTTTCCTACTGCCGATTACGATATAATTACCCTTGACGGCGCGTGGACGAAGGAGGCGCACGAAAATAGGCGTCCACTCTCTCACGGAGTTACCGTCACGGAGTCCACGACGGGCTCTTCCTCGAACAGACACAATCCCGGATTTATGCTTGTTTCGCATGATGCAAGCAAAGAGCGAGGCGATGCTTACGGCTTTAACCTTATTTACAGCGGTAACCATTACAGTGCCGTGGAGCGCTGCTCGTTTGATACTGTGCGTATTATGTCGGGTATCAATCCGCAGGGCTTTCTCTGGCGGCTTAAGACCGGAGAGCGCTTTACAGCGCCCGAGGCGGTTATGACATACAGCAACCGCGGCATAAACGGAATGTCGCATAATATGCATCGCTTTGTTAACGAGCACATCGTCAGGGGTGAGCATAAAAATGCCGACCGACCCATCGTAATAAACAATTGGGAAGCGACCTTCTTCAATTTTAAGCGCCGCAAGCTCCTAGCACTTGCGTCGCGGGCAAAATCGCTAGGTGTCGAAATGTTCGTTCTTGATGACGGATGGTTCGGCAAAAGAAACAGTGACAGGGAAGGACTTGGCGACTGGACTGTAAATAAAAGGAAGCTACCCGGCGGTATCGCGTCGCTTGCAAGGGCGATAAACAAAAAGGGAATGAAATTCGGATTATGGTTTGAGCCTGAGTGCGTAAACGAGGACAGCGACCTATATAGGAATCATCCCGACTGGGCAGTAAAAGTACCGGGGAGAGCCCCCTCGCTTGGCAGGAATCAGTTGGTCCTTGACCTTACGCGTCCCGAGGTGCGCGACTATATTGTAGAGTCGGTTGATAAGGTTTTACGCGAGGCAAACGTCGAGTACGTCAAGTGGGATTATAACCGCCATATCAGCGACGTGTTTTCGTCCTCTCTCAAAAACCAGGGGGAGTTCTATCACCGCTATATAATGGGACTTTACGAGGTTCTCAAGAGGATTTTTCACGAAAAGCACCCAAAGGTCCTCTTTGAGAGCTGCTCGTCGGGCGGTAACCGCTTTGACCTCGGTATGCTTTGTTATTCTCCGCAAATCTGGACCTCGGACGACACCGACCCTATAGAGAGGCTGAAAATTCAGAGCGGTATATACAATCTTTATCCGCCGTCCTGCGTTTCGGCACACGTCTCTATGGCGCCCCATCAGCAAACACTGCGTGATACTCCGCTTTCAACGAGGTTTAACGTCGCGGCATTCGGCGTGCTTGGCTACGAGCTTGATTTCGGTGAGCTCACGCCGCAGGAAAGACGGGAAGTAAAGGAGCAGATTGAATTCTATAAGGAGCATAGGCGCACCTTTCAGTACGGCAAACTCACTCGGCTTGATATGTCTAGGGAAAATCAGGTGTCTTGGCAAACCGAGGGAGACGGTGAGATTATAGCAGGACTTTTCCAGCGCTCGACCTCAGCCGCACCCGCCAGAGATATCCTCCGCGTGCCTGTTGCTGACACAGGCAAGCGATACACGGTTGATACAAAAAAGCAATATCTCAGAATAAAACGCTTCGGCGGCCTTATAAAGCACCTTGTGCCATTCAAGATTAAGGCCGACGGCTTCCTTGTGCGTACTGTCGATAGGTATTTTGCCCTGACCGACGGCTCGGAGCATTACGAGTGCTGCGGTGATGCACTCCGCCACGGCATTAACCTTGAAAAGCAGTATAGCGCAACGGGGTATGATTCCAAACTGCGTATTCTCGGTGACTTCGGCTCAAATCTCTATGTTATGAAAGAAAATATAGATTCTCGAAAGGAAAAACAGAATGGATAAACAAATGAAACGCAATAAGTATTTCTTCGGTCTTGGCACGGTTGGAAGAGATGCACTCTATACCCTTGTCAGTATGTATTTGCTTAATCATCTGACCGACGTCGTAGGGCTTTCCGACGCGGGACTTGGTATAGTCGGAATAATGCTTATGCTCTTTGGTGTTTTCGATGCGGTAATCGACCCCTTTATGGGCGCTGTGGTCGATAATACCAAAACAAAATGGGGTAAATTCAAGCCTTGGATTCTCGGCGGTATGCTCGGCACGGGACTTCTCGTGGTGCTTATGTTTCATAACTTTAGGCTTGAAGAGAGTTGGCACATAATTTTGCTTGCCGTAACCTATCTTCTTTTCAGCATCTTCTTCTCGGCAAACGACATATCCTATTGGTCGCTTATGCCGGCTATCTCAAAGGACCAGAAGACGAGAGAGGGAATAGGTGCGTTCGCCCGTATATGTGCTAACGTCGGTATGTTCGCTATGGTCTTGATTTACACCATGGTGCCCGACCTCTTTGCCTTCACGGGACTTGAAAAACGCGATATTTACTTTGTTTTTGCCATTATCGTAGTGCTTCTTATGTGGGGCTTTCAGCTTTTCACCGTTTTTGGCGTTAAGGAGGACCGCACCGCTATCGTTAAGACCGAGCGCACCTCTTTGCGTGATATGTGGCACGCGCTTATAAAGAACGACCAGCTTATGATAACCGCGATAGCAATGGCGCTCTTTATGATAGGCTACTCGACCACCACGGCGTTCGGCCTCTACTACTTCACTTACGCATATAAGGATGCCGACGTATATATGGTATTTGCCGCGGTGCTTGCGGTAGCACAGCTTACGGCGCTTTCGATTTTCCCCATTTTCAGAAAGAAATTTACGAGAAAGCAGCTTTACTTCGGCTCTATGGTAGCCGTTGTAATCTCTTACATAGTGTTCTTCCTTTCGTTTGAGTGGCTTCCGCTTATCGTTCTTGCAGGCCTTGGACTCTTCTTTGCTCAGGCGTTTATACAGCTTCTTATGCTCCTTTTCCTTGCCGATGCTATTGAATATGGAGAGTGGAAGCTCGGTAGGCGTAACGAGGCGGTCAGCTTTGCCGTTCAGCCCTTTATAAATCAGTTTGGCAGCGCTATCAGTAAGGGCGTGGTTTCGGTAACTCTCATTATCTCGGGAATTAACGCTATCGCAAACTCCATTGCTGATACGAACGACCCTGTGCTTATAGAGCAGCTTATTAACTCCACACCCGCCTCGGGTATCTGGATTATGAAGATTGCTATGATGATTTTCCCGCTTGTATGTATACTCGTCGGATTTATCATCTATCATAAGAAGTTTAAGATTGACGAGAAGATGTATGAAAAGATTCTCTGTGAGCTTAAGGCAAGAGAGAATAAAGACGAGGTGAAAGATGAAATTCAAGCTTAAAGAGGGGCTTTTGCTCGGCTCTGCAACTGCCGCAACGCAGATTGAGGGCGGAGATGAGAATAATAACTGGGCACGCTTTGCGGGAGAGGGCAAGGTCTACGACGGCACGAGTCCCGTACGCGCCGCAGACCACTACGTAAGGTGGCGAGAGGATATCGACCTTATGGCAGAGATGGGGCTTCAGGTTTATAGACTTGGTGTAGAGTGGAGCCGTATTGAGCCCGAGAGAAACACTTTTTCCGACGAGGCGCTCTTGCGCTACAGAGAGGAAATAGAATATATAAAGGAAAAGGGGATTAAGCCGCTTCTCACTCTCCATCATTTTACAAATCCTATCTGGTTTGAGGATATGGGCGGTTGGGAAAACAAGGAGTCGGCCGATATATTTCTTAATTTCGCGGAGCACGTAGTTGATTATCTCGGTGATACGGTTGACGAGTATATAACGATAAACGAGCCGAATGTCTATGCATTGAACAGTCTTTTTTACGGTGTTTGGCCACCGGAGAAGAAGTCGCTTTCGGCCTATATAAAAGCATTTTCCAATATGACTGCAGCGCACGTAAGAGCATATAAGATGATACACGAAAAAAGGCGTGAGATGGGCAAGGAGAGCACTCTTGTCAGCTTTGCAAACCATTTGCGTGTCTTCGAACCGAAGAATCCGAAGAATTTATGGCATAAAATATGCTCCGGACTTGCCGAGTATCTCTTTCAGGGCGCTATCACCGACGCTATGATGACGGGTAAATGCCGCTTTCCCGTCCGTCGCCGTAAGGGCGTTAAGCGCGGCAGATATTGCGACTTTATAGGTATAAATTACTATTCACGCAGCACCGTCGAGGGTCTTGCCGACGGAGTGCGAGAGGGCGCTCCTATTAACGATCTCGGCTGGGAGATTTACCACGAGGGACTTATCGAGCTCTCAAACAGATTTTCCGAGAAATACGGCAGAGACCTGCCCGTATACGTTACGGAAAACGGCACGTGCGATAATACCGACGCATTTCGCCCCCGCTTTATTTATGACCAGCTGAAGCTCATCTCCGAAACCGACAACCGTATCGAGCGTTACTATCACTGGAGCTTTATAGACAATTTTGAGTGGCGCGACGGTGAGCGCGCGAGATTCGGTATGGTGCATATAGACTACGAGACGCAAAGGCGTACGGTTAAGGATAGCGGAAGACTTTATGCCGATATAATTTCAAATGGCGGTGCGACCGACGAGGCGTACGAGGCCTACGTTGCCAAAACGAATTACAATATCAAGTGAGGACGATATATGAATAAGACATGGGATTTAACTGTACTTTACCGAGGCTTTGACGACCCTATATTTGCTGCCGATATTTTGGCACTTGACGAAAAAATCGCAGAGATACACGAGTTTAAAAACAAGGCAGCAATGCTTCCTGCTGAGGATTTTCTCGTAAGCTATCTCCGTCTTAGCGAGGCTGTTACAGCACTTGCAGAGAAGCTCTTTATTTACTGCAATCTCCGTTACAGCGCAAATACGCAGGACGGCGAGGCTGCAAGCACGATGGGTGTCTTGATGGGTAAGATGAGTGCCACAGCTGCGGATACCGCGGCAGTTGAAAAGATGATTGCGGGTATCCAAAACATAGAGGAGCTGATTTCGAAAAATGAGTATTTAAAAGAGCACGAATACAGGCTTAAGAGCATTGTAAAGGATTCAAAGTATCTTCTTTCCGATGCGGAGGAGGCGCTTTTTGCAGAGATGAATATCTCCGGCGCTTCGGCTTGGAGCGACCTTCAGAGCGCTCTTACCAGCACTGTAAAGGTTGACTATAACGGTGAGAGCATCACGCTCTCCGCAGTGCGAAACCTTGCGTACGACCCCTCGCCTGAGGTAAGACGTGCGGCATACGAGGCAGAGCTTATTGCATACGAGGGTATAAAGACCGCAGTTGCGTATGCGCTTAACAGCATAAAGCATCAGGCAATAGGAGAGGCACGGCGCCGCGGCTACGAGTCACCGCTTGATAAGGCGCTTCACTCCTCGAGAATGGAAAAGGAAACTCTTCTAGCACTTATCTCGGCTATGGAGGAGTACCTACCTGTCTTTCGTAAGTATCTCAAAGCTAAGGCTAAGGCGCTCGGTCACGAGGGCGGGCTTCCTTGGTATGACCTTTTCGCTCCTATGGGCAGGTCGGATAAGAAATATACCACTGAGGATGCGCGCGACTATCTTCTCGGCATTTTCGGAAAGTTTGATGCCGAGCTTCACGATATGGTAAAGGAGGCCTTTGATAACTCTTGGATTGACTTCTACCCCCGTGAAGGCAAGGTCGGAGGCGCGTTTGACTGTGCGGTACACTCTGCAGGACAGAGCAGAGTGCTTACTAACTTCGACGGCTCATTCAGCGACGTAGTAACCCTCGCACACGAGCTCGGTCACTCCTTCCACGACCGTCAGGTTTACAGAAACTCGCCTCTTAACCGTGACTACTCCATGCCCGTTGCCGAAACAGCGTCTACCTTTAACGAGGTTTTGGTTATGAGCACTGCAATTGCGAATGCAACCGATAGGGAAGAGAAGCTCATGCTTCTTGAAAGCATGCTTATGGATGCAACGCAGGTTATCGTTGACATTTACTCACGCTACACCTTTGAGTCGTTCGTTTTTGAAAACCGTCCTGCCGAATTTATGGGCGCTGACAGAATGTGCGAGCTTATGATAGAGGCACAGAAGAAGGCGTATGGCGACGGACTTGACGAGACGGTAATGCACCCGTATATGTGGCTTTGCAAGGGTCACTATTACAGCGGCGGCCTCAGCTTCTATAACTATCCTTACGCGTTCGGTCTTCTCTTTGCCCGCGGTCTTTACGCGAGATATAAGGAAGAGGGTGAGAGCTTTACCGACACCTACAAAAAGGTGCTTCGTGCAACAGGAACCTCAAGCTGTGAGGAAGCAGCAAGGCTTGCCGGCATCGACCTCACCGATAAGGAATTCTGGCGTCGCGGCCTCGCCTCAATCGCCGAGCAGATTGAAGAGTTCTGCGAGCTTCTCAAGTGATAAATAAAAAAGCACCCATTGGGTGCTTTTTTGTCGGTTGGCTGACTTGACAAAGTCCTTTATGTGTATTATAATTATAATGCGAAAATATTTTAAGGAGCTATGTTATGACTAAAATTGACATATTTTCCGGCTTTCTCGGAGCAGGTAAAACAACTCTTATAAAGAAACTCATAAAAGAGGCTTACGCCGGTGAGCGTATCGTTCTTATTGAGAACGAGTTTGGCGATATCAGCATCGACGGCGGCTTTCTTGCCGATGCGGGCATTGAGATAACCGAAATGAACTCGGGGTGCATCTGCTGCTCGCTTGTAGGCGACTTCTCAAAGGCTCTTGCGAAGGTTCTTGCGGATTATAATCCTGACAGAGTAATAATCGAGCCCTCGGGTGTAGGTAAGCTTTCCGACGTTATCCGCGCGGCAAGGACCGTGGAGTCAGATACGGCTAAAATCAACGCGCTTACTACTGTTGCAGACGTAAACAAGTGCAAGATGTATATGAAAAACTTCGGCGAGTTTTATAACGACCAAATAAAGAGCGCGTCGGCAATAATACTTTCCCACACCGACGGAGCAAAGGACTTTAAGATTTCTGAGTGCGTAGCACTTCTTCGCGAGCATAACCCCGAGGCTACCATAGTAACAACCCCTTGGGACAAGCTCTCCGG
>JAZNHD010000041.1:0-3925 GCA_045576815.1 Eubacteriales bacterium | reverse complement strand
ATCGGAGTACTTAACATCCATGGCTTTTGCCGCGAGTGCTACCGCATATTTGTCGGGATTTACAGTGCACGACGTAATAGCGAGGCACATTGTTAAAACAAGTATCAGGGATATAATTCTTTTCATTATGTCGACCTCCTTTTTGTGTCCTTATATATAAAAACTATATTTACATTTGCTTTCACTATATAAGACAATTTTTAGAGTTCAAAGGTTACATCTTATTTTAATTATATTACATTCATATGATGAAACTCGGGCTCAGGTATTGAGTGGGCTATGGCTCAGGCTCTGCCTCGGTTACTGCCTCAAAGGTAAAGATCTTCGAATTGAGGTCGTAGGTGAGATCGTAGATGCCCGGATTCGGGATATAGAGCATTGAGCCCTTGCCGAATGCCATTACAGTAACAAGAGAGCTATCCGAATCCTCGTGGAGAATCATAGGAAGAGCCTCAAAGGCACTGTTGTCGATATAAATATTATCGCTTTCGGTAAACTCAAAGCGCTTTGTAACTATGCCATGCTCATCAGCGTATGCCTCCTCGTAGGTGCCGCTATACATCAGATATACCAATGCATCTGCATAGCTTACGTCGTAAATATCAAGACTAAGCACGCCTGTTTCTACGTTATAGGTAAGGTCAGCCTTGCAGTTCCATACGAAGCTAAACGAATTGTAGCTTGCGTGAAGCTTTGCAAGCGATGTGTCAACCGAGGAGTCAAAGGTTACGGGAATGTCCTCATAGTCGCCATTCTTTATGGAAAGGTAATCCCCTGCCGAAGCGACAAGACCGTTATACTTTACAATATTGCCCTCGGCATAAACGTCAATGAAGCTACCGGACTGGTAGATTATGTATTTCTCGGAGGCAGTATCGGTGCCGCCTGACGCAGAAACGATACGAACCTCGTGCGTGGTCTTGTTGATGTAGATATCAAATATTCCGCCAACCTGTAAGGAGAGTTCTCTTCCGTTCGTACCAACGTTTGTCGTGCCCTCTGCGAGTGTTATATCGGTAATATCATTCCTGTCGGTGTCACGGAAATGGAAGGGTTCAAACGCCCCCATCTCAAAACCGAGATAGCAGAGCTCGTCGGGGTTATCAGGGTTTTCGCTCAGTGTCAGAATATTGTCGTAGCGGATGTAAATATCCTTTGGAACTGCGGCATCGGATGATTCGGGTAAATCGCCTGTTCTTACAAGCTTTATGGTCTGTGCGGTGATATCGAAGTAAACGTCGTAAGTGCCGGCTAAATAAACCGTGACTTTTTCGTCATCCGATTCTGCAACGGAAGCATCGGTCTCAAACAGTGCGGTGCATATCGTTTCATTTCCGCGGTTGTCGTAAACACCAACCATCAAAAAGCTGTTTGAGTTCATCGTAACTCCACTCGCAACGTAAAGGTTTTCGTTCGCAGCGTCTTGTCCCATAAGTATTTCGTCATCTTCGGTGGCGAGCCAGTAGAAGTAGGTGGTAGTGTCCTCTATATCACCGTCCTTGGGTGTTATGGTTACAACACCGCCGGAAATATTATAGCTGAGAGTGTACTTGCCCGCCCTTGTGAAGAAGAGCATAGTCGTCCCCTCTGAATCTATAACGTTGGCAATGCCGCTCGGTGTATCCGCTGATATGCTGACGGGCAGGAAGGAGAAATCTCCTCTTAAGAATGCTATATTGGTATATTCGTCCGCGTCAAGCTCATAGGTAAGACATCCGTCTGCTTCCTCAAGGTCGATAAAAGCACCGTCAAGATACATAACGTAGCCGTCACTGAAATCTTCTATCTCAATAATGTTGATTACGTTGCAGAATGGGAGATACTCGATAACATACGTGCCTGCATTTTCAAGGGTGATGCCGTATGCGGTCTTTGTATAATAGCCGTCCTTGATGGTGGTTGTATGCTTATCAATGGCATTACCCTCTATGTATACCATGGAGAGAAGTGTCCAGGGCTTTATGCTGTAATCGTCACCGACATAGAAGCTGTCACCTGCCTCGGCACGAAGTATTCCTCTGTATATAGTGAGGTTTTCAAGATCGGTAGAATCAAGCCATTCATCCTGCCTTGAGAATGCCTCATCGGTAAGCGGCCAGGTGTAGTACTTATACTCGTCGCTTCCAACCTCAAGGGTGATTTTTTCCATCTCGACGGTCTCGCCGTCGAAAACGTTAATTGTAGGTGCTAAGCTATTAGGCTGGTTGTGGCGTGTCAGGGTTATCTTACCGTCGCCGCCAATATCAAATGCCAGCCACCAGTCAGACGCAATCCCCTCTACAAAGACTATCTTACCATCAGCACCGCGGGAGTAGGACCACTTATCCCAAGCGTTCGTGTCGCTGAGATCATCGTAGTCGTAGACCGTATCGGTATCCATATCTATGATACGGAGAGATGTCGTTTCATCCGAGCCGAAAAGACCGAACATGTATGCCTTTGCCTCGGGATCGTCGTAGTAATCCACAAGCGTTAATGGGAACAGTACGGGCACGTTCGAGCTACGCGAGCAGGTCAATTCTACAACCATACCCGAATGAACGTAGCCGTCCATAGAAAGCTTAGCGGTGCCGCTCTTTTCTATCGTAAGGCTAAGGCTCGACACAGACGTGGTGCGTACCTTATGACTCGTGGGATCTATATTACCGACGATCGTGCCTAAGCTGCTTAACTGCTTTTCAATCACTGTATATTCGTACACGGTGTCGGGGTTATCGGTTAAGCAACAGCTAACAGTCTGACCTTCCGTTACCTCTAAATCCGCAATGGAAAGTGAAATTTGGCTATCGGTTGCGGAGTCTACCGTAAACACTCCGACAGCCACACCGTCAAGGCAGATTGATATATTGGGCTCCAGCCTTGAGGTAGCAACGGAGGATACCTCAACCTTATCACTGTTGAACAATTTACCACATACCGAGCACTCGTAGTGAGCAATGGCACCACTCTCAAATAAGGTGGGGCTCACCTCGGAGATAAGCGTGCCGTACTCGTGATCTGCCAAATAGCTTTCGCTTATTACTATTTTACCGCAAAGCATACACTTACGGGACTGCACACCCTCTTTTATACAAGTAGCCTCTTCTGTAATGATCCATCTGTCCAAAGAGTGGATACACGCGGCCTTTTCCGCCAAAATGAAGTAAGAAAAGCTGCTTGTCTCAAAGGTAATTGTGCCATCGGAAACGGTGGGAACAATCTCCTCAACGGCTCCGTCCGACTTGACGTGGAAAACAATGCATTCTGATGCGCCAAAGCCGGGGTCTGGAATGCTTACCGTAACGTTTTCGTTCGGCTGAACCTTTTCGTCATCCTTAGTAACGTAGATATCGTAAATATATACGTTGCCCCCTTTGTTGTAGCTCTTATCGGAAATAGCCGCAAGAGCTGAAGATGCTTCTTCCGCGTCTGCTTTTACCTCTCTTGTTATCAGGGTAGAGCCCTCTGTGAAGCCGCCGCCTCTAACAACAACGCCATAATCGTTACTTAAAAACTCAACTGTTTCGGCGCCTTTTTTGCAGGCCGTAAACGAAACTGCAAGTATAGCAACCAAAAGAATAAGTATTGCCAATAAGGATTTTTTCTTCATTTTTACCTCCTTGTTTCACACGTCCCCGCCCGTTTAAGAACGGGGACATATTGCTTAATTTCTTATTGAACACTTTAGCAAGGTCAAAAATGTTTTTCTTAATTTATTTTCTTGAACACTCCGACAAGGTCAAAAATGTTTTTCTTAATTTGTTTTCTTGAACACTTTAATAAGGTATGCAAAGCTCTTCTTATTGCATAACCACACCTCCTTTGAAGCATTTTCATTTGAACAGTCTTTGGTTTTATAATTATACCATATATTTTAAGATAAATCAAGTAATTTTTAATCCTTCCATAAAACGCGCGATAGAAAAATGATCGATAACAGAATTAA
>JAZNHD010000040.1:0-9811 GCA_045576815.1 Eubacteriales bacterium | reverse complement strand
GAGTCTTTCGCGTACGCTCTTTGCGTACTCCTCGTGCTCAACGCCGATGGGAAGCACGCGAACCTGCTCGGGAGCCATCCAGAGAGGAAGTGCGCCCGCAAACTTCTCAAGCACGAGAGCAAGTGTGCGCTCGTAGCAACCGAGAGAGGTTCTGTGGATGATGTAAGGAGTTACGCGCTGGTCGTTGGAGTCGGTATATTCCATACCGAACTTCTTTGCAAGAAGCATATCGATCTGAATGGTGATAAGGGTGTCTTCCTTACCGTGTACGTTCTTGATCTGGATATCGAGCTTAGGACCGTAGAACGCCGCCTCGTCGATACCGATCTTGTAATCAAGTCCGATATTGTCGAGAATAGTCTTCATTACAGACTGAGCCTCGTTCCACTGCTCGGGCGTGCCCTCGTACTTGTCGGTACGCTTGGGATCCCACTGAGAGAATCTGAAGGAACAGTCCTCCCAAAGACCGAGCGTCTCAAGGCAGTATTTGGCAAGGTCAAGACAGCCCTTGAACTCCTCGGCAAGCTGCTCGGGACGGAGAATTAAGTGTCCTTCGGAGATGGTGAACTGACGCACTCTTATAAGACCGTGCATCTCACCCGAATCCTCGTTTCTAAAGAGCGTCGAGGTCTCACCAAGGCGCATCGGAAGCTCTCTGTAGGAGCGCTTCTTATTAAGGAATATCTGATACTGAAAGGGGCAGGTCATAGGACGGAGAGCAAAGCACTCCTTGGTGTAATCGTCGGGGTCTCCCATAACGAACATACCGTCAAGGTAGTGGTCCCAGTGACCGGAAATCTTGTAAAGCTCGCGCTTTGCCATAAGGGGTGTCTTTGTGAGTAGATAGCCGCGTCTCTCCTCCTCGTCCTCAACCCATCTCTGAAGCCTCTGGATAGTTCTCGCACCCTTCGGGAGCATAATGGGAAGTCCCTGACCGATAGAGTCGACGGTGGTGAAGAATTCAAGCTCGCGGCCGAGCTTGTTGTGGTCGCGCTTAAGCGCCTCCTCCTGCATTGTGAGATACTCGTTCATCTCGTCTTTTGTGGGGAAAGCGATGCCGTAAACGCGCTGAAGCATCTTGTTATTTTGGTCGCCCTTATAGTAAGCACCGGTGCACTGGGTGAGCTTGAACGCCTTGATAGCACCCGTAGAGTGAAGATGAGGGCCTGCGCAAAGGTCAACGTACTCGCCCTGGCGGTAGATAGAAATCTCCGCGTCGTCGGCAAGCTCGTTGATTCTCTCAACCTTGTAGGGCTCGTCAAGCTCGGTCATAAGCCTGAGCGCCTCCTCCTTTGAGATAACCGAGCGCTCGATTGTGAGGTTTTCCTTAACAATCTTCTTCATCTCCGCCTCAATAGCGCGCAATACGTCGGGAGTAAAGGAAATCTCCGCGTCAAAGTCCTGGAAATAGCCGTTTTCGGTAGCAGGACCGATAGTTTGCTTTGTCGAGGGGTAAAGTCTCTTTACCGCCTGTGCCATCACGTGGGCCGCGGTGTGTCTGAATACCTCCTTGCCCTCTTTATCGCGGAAGGTGAGGAGTCTTACGTCAGCCTCACCGTCAACAACACATGAAAGCTCGGTGATTCTGCCGTTTACAGTTGCCGCAATTACCTCGCGTGAGGTCAGTGATAGCTCACGCGCTGCCTCGTAGACTGAAACGGGTACGGCTGACTCGTATATTTCGCCTGTAGAAAACTTAATTTTTGCCATTTTCATATCTCCTAAAATTTGTTTACAAAATAAAAAATGCCCGAAAGACAAAGATGTCTTCGGGGTGAGGACGCAAGTCCCGCACGGTTCCACCCGAGCGTTTAACTCATTTTATGAAATTTAGCGCATATAGCGCATGGGCGGTACTCGCGGTCTGCCGTCTCCGTCTCTCAGCGTGCGTGACGTCTCTCTGTGCACGGCGCGTCCCGTGGGCGTGTTCCATTAATAGTATGATATCATAAACAAAGAAAAATGTCAACAGAAAAACAAAATAAATTTTATATCTTAATTTTCTCCAACACAGTTGACAAGCAGAGCTGTTTTTGCTATAATTATAACGTAATCAGAAACTAACCGAAAGGATTTTATAAAATGAAGAAAACAACAATTAGTCTTAGAACCGTTCAGGATGTAAGAGATTTCGTAAATCAGGTAATACTCGTTGATTTTGACGTGGATCTTGTGCAGGGCAGATATACCATTGATGCAAAGTCGATAATGGGCATCTTCTCGCTTGACCTCATCTCGCCCATCACCCTCGTTGCTCATACCGAGTACGCTGACGATTTCTTCGACAAAATCGCAAAGTTTGCAGTATAGTATAATTCACCAAAGGAATAAAAACACCGACAGGCGTGCCTGTCGGTGTTTCGTTTTTTGGAATTAATATCCAACCTTCTCCCAGCACTCGAACGGAGCGGCAAGCTCTTCCGAGATGTAAACCTGAGTCTTCTTGGTCTGAAGCATGGTAGAGGGAAGGTAAGGAGTGATAGGACCGTGAGTGCAAAGACGGCTGGTCATTCTCTGCCAAGAGGAGAATGTGCCGCAGGTTGCAAGAGCGTGAACCTCAATTCTCTCCTTTGCGCGCATTACGTCGAGCGGGCCGATGGTTGCAGCGCAGGGGGGAACGTTTGCAATGTCACCCGACTGACCGAACGTACCGTTAAGGGAGTTCTGCATAATAGTCATGGGGTGGAGCTTAACGATCTGTGCGGGCTGGTTAAGCCACTCCTCAATGTCGCCCGAGCCGATGAACTCGGGAATGGGGTCAACGAATGCCATGTGACCTGCCCATCCGGGAGAGGTCGAAGCGATATCAGCGCCCGTACCCTCGGTGATGTCGTCGATGATCTTGGAGTAATCCTTGATGTTTGCGTTGGTGGGGAAGTGAACGTTCTCCATAGGCATACGGAGCTTCTCGTCGATCTGATAGTAGAGATACTTGATCATGGAGTGAGCAAAGCCTGCCTCGTAGGTGATAGGAGCGATGTTGCCGTCCTGGTCAGCCCACTCGTCCTCTGCAACGAGGTGAACCTTCGAGCAGTCAACCTTGAAGTAGTTGATAAGCTGTGCAAGAGGAATGTAGGGGTCGGGCTCGGGGTTGCCGAGAATCATAGTGAAGCTCTTGCCTGCCTCGGAAGCAGCTTTAAGACGTGTGAAGAGGGTGGAGATGAGAACGGGATGGGGGTTCATCATAACCTTTACCTCAAACTCGGGGTGCCACCAAGCCTCGCGCTTTTCGAGATCCTTGCCGGAAAGGCTGCGAACGTACTCGCAAACCTTCTTGTCCTTAAAAGGAACGAAGTCGGCAGGCTGAAAATCAAACTTGGTTGCGGGATCAGTAATGAAGTTCATTTCTTTTTTCTCCTTTATATAAATTTTAATAAAAGCTTATTTAACCTTTTTGCCCTTAAGGTAAACCGACTGTACCTCAAACTCCGAGGATACGGTAATGAGGTTTGCGACGTTACCGCGCTTTACCGTGCCTCTGTCGGTAAGACCGAGCATTCTCGCGGGGTTTGTCGACGCGTACTTGAATACCTGGCAAAGCGACGCGCCCGTATGTACCATCATATTGCGGCAGGGGCCGTCGAGTATCATCTTGCTGCCTGCAATCTCACCGGTGAAGTCGAAGTTGATGTCGTCAGCGCCCTCGTAAAGGTCACCGTCGGGAATAGGACCGTGGTCAACGAATGCATCGGCGATAAGAATAATTCTGTCGTCACCCTTAATCTTCTTAACAAGCCTGAGAAGGTAGGGGGAAACGTGAATACCAACCTTGTCGCAGATAAGCTCGGTGTAAATTTCATTATTGTAAAGAGCCGTTTCGTCAACGCAGGCGGTGCGGCACTCGGGGTATCTCTCAATAGTACCCGTAGCGTTCATATGGTGAGTCGCGCACTTAAGTCCGTAAGGCATAAGAGCCTCAATATCAGCAGGCTCTGCCTCACTGTGTGCTACCGAGAATACAGCCTTCGGGTTCTTTTCCTTAACGTACTTTACAAACTCAAGTATATTCTCGCGCTCGGGAGCTACGCACCATACTCTTGCGATGTCGTACGCGGCGTCAACGACAGGCTGGAATTTCTCCTTAGCAACCACGTCGCGCCAAGGATTATTTTCCTTGTTGCAGCCGAACTTCGGGTTGAGATAGGGAGCTTCCATATAAAGACCGATGATGTTCTCAGCCTCTCCGGACTCCATAACCGAGCGCATGTAGTTAATCTGCTCAAGCAGCTGCTCTGCCGTCGCACTGAAATAAAGTGCCGGCATAACGTCGGTAACACCGTGCTGGAGAAGTACTCCCGCAACCTTTACCGCATCCTCGGTAAAGAAGGTGTAGCCGTCAGCGTGAGTATGTATGTCGATAAGTCCGGGACCGGTGTAGCCGCCCTTCGCGTCAATTACCTCCATACCGTCGGTTGAAATCTTCTTGCCGAAATCTACTATAACTCCGTCTTCGATAACGATTGTTGCCTTCGGAATTATGTAGTCGGGCATTACAATGTTCGTGTTAATTATCGCAGTTTTCATTTTTATCTCCTCATTAAAGAGTGGGGTATACGCCCTTACGTACATTATAAATTATTTTTAACTCGCGTGTGTATAAAATCGAACGCATTTTGTATAAAAAAACAAGCAAATGCATAAAAACGTACAAATTTTTGCGTTAAGCCTCAATAACCTTCACACCGAGCTTGCGCAGCTTGGCTATCTCCTCTTGCCTGTCGGTTTTGTTGGTGACGACGGTTTCGGCGCGCGCGGCATCGGTGATTCTCGCAAAAACGTTCTTTCCGAGCTTCGTAGAGTCGGCAACCACAATGGTCTTTGCCGAGGACTCCATCATCCTTCTTGCGAGAGAGGCCTCGTTAGAGTAGTAAAGCGTGAGTCCCGACTCGGCGCTTACACCGTCAACCGAGAGTATGCACTTTGCCGCGTGATAATTCCTTATCTGCTCCTCTGCGTCGTGCCCGTAGGTGAACTGGTATTTCGGGTCAAGCTCTCCTCCGAGCAAAATAACCGTAAAGGAAGGGTAGAGAGCCGCCTCGGTCGCGTTCTGCACCGAATTTGTTACGATGCTGATATTCTTTTTGTCGCGTATTGCTTGTAAGACGTAGGTCAGCGTCGTGCCCGCGTTCATCATCACCGTGTCGTTGTCGTCAATGAGCGTGGCAACCCTCTCAGCAAGCGCGCGCTTTGACTGTGAGTTCGTCTTGTATCTTTCTCCCGTGTCCATATTAACGTAGAGCTTGTTTGTGCCCACAGCGCCGCCGTGCACACGCGTGAGGTGTCCTTCGGCTTCGAGAAGCTCAAGGTCTTTTCTTATCGACACCTCTGAAATTCCGTATTCTTTAGCAAGGTCGGAAACCCTGATTTTTCCCACCTCGCGTATTGACGCCACAATCCCGTCGCGGCGCTCCTCAGCTGTAAACTGCATATTTCGTAAGTCCTTTCGGATTTGTCGGAGTGAAACTTCGCTTTGCTTACTAACAAAAGCACCTCTTGGCTAAAGAGAGGGAAGTGCTTCCGTCACGCCTTTTCAAACTTATTATATCACACACCCCGACACGAAAGCAATATGCGGCGGAAAAATAATCACTTTTTAAGCAAAAAAATGCTGTTAAGCTCGCCGTCGCCGTGAGGTATGAAAAAACGCAAAAAAACAAAGCAAAAATCAAGTTTTATATTGACTTTTTGTCGGGAATATGGTATGATAAAATTAATCAATTCAAACGCAAAACGAAAGCAAAACGAAATCGAAACATTCGATATGAAAAACGAAACCTCAAGTCTTTCGCGGCAGCGCTTGATTAAGAACAGGAGAAAAGGAATGCTTAAAAATTACAAAATCCGTGCTCCCTACTTCGAGATAGGTCCGAAGTGCTTTATGTGGGGCGAGCGTATGCTGAAGCTTGCAAAGGCCGTTGATAAGATTGCGGCAAAGTACGACCTCGACGTTATCATCACTCCCCAGTACACAGACCTTCGTCTTTTGGCGGAGAACACCGAGAGAATTCACGTTTACGCACAGCATATGGACACCCTTCGTCCCGGCAGAGGACTTGGCTCGGTACTTCCCGAGGCTATTAAGGCTACCGGTGCTGTCGGCGTAATGCTCAACCACGCGGAGAAGAAGCTCACGCTCGATGAGGTGAAGGAGTCTATTGCACGTGCTGACGAGGTTGGCCTTGCTACTATCGTTTGCGCCGACTCGGTTGAAGAGATAAGACAGATTGCTATGCTCGCACCTAACCTTATCGTTGCAGAACCTACCGAGCTTATCGGTACCGGCGTTGCAAGTGATATGGGCTACGTACGCGACACCATTGCGGCAGTGCGCGCTATTAACCCCGATATTATGGTTCTTCAGGGCGCAGGCATCTCCGGTCCCGATGATGTTGCAAACGTTATCAGAGCGGGCGCTCAGGCTACCGGCTGCACCAGCGGTGTTATGAAGGCTGCCGACCCTGAGGCTGCTGCAGAGGAAATGCTTTATACTCTTCGTAAGACCTGGGACGAGGTGAACGGAAAGTGACCGATAAAATAATAAAGGTAGCCACCGAGGCGTTCGCCATCGAGAGCGAGTCCATAATGAAGACCCTTGAGGTCATTGATAAGAACGAAATTGCACGTGCCGTTGAGGCACTTAGCAAGGCAGAGCGAATTGCCGCGTCCGGCTGCGGCCACTCGGGCATTGCCTGCCGTCACTTTGCGCACCTTATGTGCTGCGCTGAGCGTCCCGCAAGATTTCTCTCTCCGGCAGAGGCGGTTCACGGCGGTCTTGGCTATATGCAGCGTGGTGACGTAATACTTCTCGCCTCTCGCGGCGGTAAGACAGACGAGCTTATTCCGATTGCTGACGTTTGCAAGAAGAAGGGCGTTACCATCATCACCGTTACCGAGAACGTGGAGTCCCCCCTCGCTAAGATTGCCGATATCGTCCTTCGTATGAAGGTCACCCGTGAGTGCGATAAGTATAACTGCCAGGGCACGACGAGCTTTGCAGTTACCTCGGTCATCTTCGACGCACTTCAGGCGGCAGTCGTTGAGTATACCGGTTATCAGAACGAGCAGTTTGCTCTCATTCATCCCGGCGGAGCTGTCGGAAAGCGTCTTAACGATACCGACGCCAAGTAATATAATAGCTTTATTAAAAAATTACATAAAGGAGAAAACAAAAATGGAATTCAAGATTTTTCAAAAGGAAATCGAGCTTCAGTCGAGAGGCTGGATCCCCACCTTCCACGACATCAGAAAGGAGATTCTCGAGATCGTAGAGGCATCGGGCGTTAAGAACGGCACCGTTGCAATCGTATCGCACCACACTACCTGCTCGGTAATGGTTCAGGAGTGCTCTCACGACATTGACACCTTCGACCTTGAGTACCTTCAGCACGACCTCCTTGACATCATGAGAAAGATGATTCCCGACTTTGCAGAGGAGCATCAGTACCGTCACCCCGGTCCTATCCACGCTCAGTACGGCAGATATGTTAACGAGCCCGGCGACTACTCCAGCATGAACACCGACGGTCATCTTCGTTCGGTATTCTTTGGCAGAAGCGAGACCCTGACCATCAAGGACGGCAAGCTCGACCTTGGTCTTTTCGCTCACATCTACTTCATTGACTGGGACCACGTTATCGCACGCAGAAGACAGGTTAACGTTACCGTTATGGGTACTACCGAGAACGTTGAGGACAGAAAGTGGAATAACGGTGAGGTTATCAACACCCGCCGCCGCTTCACCGATGAGGAAAAGGCATACGACGTTCACTTCGACCTTCAGCAGCAGAGATAATTGCTTTTTACCGCGAGGTCGGGCCGTTCGGCTCGACCTCATATCTAACGAAAAGGATTAAATATGAAGATATTTCTTGACAGCGCAAATCTTGAGAGTGTAAAATACTTTAACGAGTATTACCCCATAGAGGGCGTAACCACCAACCCCACCATTCTGTCGAAGGAGGGCGGTGACGTTCTTTCTCTTCTCCGTGAAATCAGAAAGGTTATAGGCTATAATAAGGAATTGCACGTGCAGGTTACCGAGTCGGATTACGATGCTATTATCGAGGAGGCTGACGCAATAGTTTCCTTCCTTGGAAAGAACACCTTCGTTAAAATCCCCGCGACCGCCACAGGTCTTAAGGCGACGAAGACGCTCTCCGAGCGCGGCTTTGGCATCACGGCAACCTCTATCCTCACAGCAACTCAGGCACTTCTTGCTTCTAATGCGGGTGCAGCTTACGTTGCCCCCTACGTCAGCCGTCTTGAAAACATCAACGCTGACGGTATCGGCACGGTTGCCGATATTGCGAGAATTTTCGGTACGGCAAATTCCAAAACCGAGATTCTTGCCGCGAGCTTTAAGACTGCAAAGGAGGTACTTGACGTCGCAACCGTTGGCTGCCACGCGGCAACCGTTGGCTCTGACATTATGCACCGCCTTGTAGCTCACCCGACAATCGACACCTCGCTTGCGGCGTTTCGCTCCGACTGGTGCTCGGCATTCGGCGATAC
Organism: Eubacteriales bacterium; assembly: GCA_045576815.1. Lineage (GTDB taxonomy): Bacteria > Bacillota > Clostridia > Oscillospirales > CAG-272 > UBA1740. The sequence goes on along the minus strand of JAZNHD010000040.1, from coordinate 1,300 downwards.
CACGCTTCTTAAGCTTCTTAAGAAATAAGAAAAAAGCGACCACGAGGTCGCTTTTTTGTATATTCGCTCAAAATTTACATTCGTAAGAGCTTGGTTTTGCGAGCTTCTATTTTTCTTTTCTGCAGTGCATTGATATTCGTTGTTTAATGTGATATATTATAGTTGAAGACATCAGCAGCGAATGATTAAATTCGCAATTTACCAAATTTTATGTGATATTTTGGCTAAAAACCGTAGTATATAGTTGAGGGGCGAAAGGAAGGTGACGGAATGGACGATAGTAAAATAATTGAGTTGTTCTTCGAGCGCTCGGAGCAAGCAATCGTTGAGCTATCGAATAAATACGGAGATGCCTGCAAAAAAATCGCCTTAAACATTCTTAAAAACGTTCACGATGCCGAGGAATGTGTAAACGATGCCTATTTAGGCGCTTGGAATACTATACCGCCCGAAAAGCCGAGTCCGTTATTTGCGTACATATGTCGGATAGTAAGGAATCTATCTATCAAAAGGTATCATCAGAACACCGCAAAAAAACGCAACAGCTATTACGATGTAGCACTTGACGAGCTTGAGGACTGCTTACCTGACGCAACCACTGTCGAGGATGAAGTGAATGCAAATGAGCTATCCGCTCTGCTTGACGATTTTCTTGATTTGTTGGATAAGACAAACCGCATTATGTTCGTTAGAAGGTATTGGTTTTCGGATTCCGTTTCGGATATAGCCTCTATGTTTAATATGAGTAAGCACAATGTAACCGTAAGACTTGCCCGAACGAGAGAAAAGCTGAGGCAGTATTTAACTAAAAAAGGGGTTCAAATATGAAAAGGGTAAAAATATCACAAGCTATTGGTAACATCAGCTCACGCCATATTGAGGAAGCAGCTGCACCCGAGGCAGAGGAAAAGTCACCGAGCCGAAAAAGGATTTTGCTAAAACAGATTTCGCTTGCCGCATCTTTTTTAGTCACCGTTGCTACTGTTTTGGTAGTTGCCGGGATCTTTAATAGTGGAAACGGTGCAGGAGAATTACCGACCAATATCGAAAATATTGTCTGGAAAACGGATAAGCTTGCCGAGGATAATACAGAAAATATTACTGTTCTGTGGAATGAATTCCTTATAGACGCTCACTTATACGTTGCTTTACAAAATTCGTCCGATAAGTATATAGCGATTGCTATGACAAAGGCAGACGGGCGGGGGATTGAAGAATCAAAATATAGTGAAATCATTGGCAAAGCGGAATACAACGCCTATAAAAAAGACACGGTATATCTCTTTGTTACGAAAGATGA
>JAZNHD010000039.1:0-22656 GCA_045576815.1 Eubacteriales bacterium | reverse complement strand
GGCTTGCCCTCACGCTCGCGCTCGAGCATCAGCGCGGCGAGCTTCTCGTATTGCTCCTTCACGATCGTCATATCCGCATCCGTCAGCTCCGCCGCGTCACCGGGAGCACAGACGACGGGCTCCATCGAGAGCTCGTTGAAGCCGAGGTCCAGCATCACCTTGATATCCTCAAGGAAGTCGGGGTTCGCGTGCGTAAACGTGCCGCGCATATAGTAATCCTTGCCGCCGCCCGCCTCGACCAGGCGCGGAAACTTCGGAACGATGGTATCAAGGCTGCCACGGCCCGCGTAGTCGACGCGGAAGCGGTCGTGGATCTCGCGACGGCCGTCAAGGCTGAGGACGACGTTGTGGCACTCGCGGTTGGCAAACTCGATGACGTCGTCGTCGATGAGGACGCCGTTGGTGGTCAGGGTAAAGCGGAAGTTCTTCCCCTTCTCCTTTGCAATGGAGCGCGCGTAGGCGACGAGCTGCTTTACGACCTCGAAATTGAGCAGCGGCTCGCCGCCGAAAAAGTCGACCTCAAGGTTTCTCCTCGTGCCCGAGTTTTCGATAAGGAAATCGAGAGCACGCTTGCCCACCTCATAGCTCATAACGGCACGCTCGCCGCGGTATTTACCCTGACTTGCGAAGCAGTAGGAGCAGTTAAGGTTGCAGGTGTGCGCGATATGTAGACAAAGCGCCTTTACAACTCCCGAGGTCTTCGCCTTAAGCGTACCCGCCATGCCCTCAAAGGTGTCGGGAGAGAAGAGCCTGCCTGAGTCGCGGAGAGCCACTACCTGAGAATAGCACTCCTCAATGTCGGAGTCACTTATATCGTCGCGTCCTTTATACTTTTCGCTGATTTTCGCAATAATTTCCTCACGCGAGTGCTCCTCGAACATACCGATAATGTCGTACGCGACCTCGTCGACCACGTGGAGCGCACCCGAGCATACGTCAAGGACGATATTATAGCCTGAAAGCTTATATTGGTGTATCATATTAATTCCTTTCTCATAAAAAATGCCGCCTAACTCGGCGGCATTTATTTTATTCAGCGTCCTTGTTGCTTTCGCACTGCTGGTTAGCGATACCGCAGCTGGTCTTGCAAGCGGACTGGCAGGAAGTCTGGCACTCGCCGCAACCGCCATTCTTCGCGCTCTCGCAAAGATTCTTGGTTTCAATAGTCTTGATGTGCTCCATTATGGAATCCTCCGAAATATAATTACCCTTGAATTATAACATATAAAGAAAAAGATGTCAATAGCGATTTAAATATTTTTGTCGATTGAGAGGATATTAATCCGACAAAATCAGCTCCGCGAGCTCCTCGCTGGTCATACCGGAAACGTATTTTCCGATATCGAAGGAGGAAAGCTTCGCCTTTACCTCGGAGAGAGTAGCACCGCAGAGTGCGGCCTCAAGCTCCGATACGTCTAGAAAGCCGAAAAAGTCGCCAGCAATTTTTACATTGAGCAGCCTATCAGCTTTAATGTCAAGAAAAACCTCAACACTGCCAAAGGGATAACGGCGCTTTTTCCTCACGGTATGCTCTGCGGCTACACCTGCTTTGGGGTATAACCATTCGCTAGAGGAGTATTTGCGGAAAAGCGCATCTACCGCGCCGCCCGTTGGGGCTTTCATTTCTTGAGGTGAAAATTTATCTTTTACAAAATCGGAAATAAGCGTGATAAAATTGTTTACCCCCCACCCGTGCGGCAAAAACGGGGCAAGATTTGTAACCCTGGAGCGTGTGGACTTCACACCCTTTGAGCGTATCTTCTCCTCGTCAACATTGAGGACGGAGGATAAAACGTCAAGGTCGCTGTCAAAAAGCAGCGTGCCGTGGTGGAGCACTCTTCCGCCGCTCTCGTGCTGAGCATTGCCGGAAAATTTAAGTCCCTCTACCGCAAGGTCGTTTCTGCCCGTAAGGGCTGCCCTGACACCGACGCTTGCGAGAGCTTCGATTATCGGGGCTGTGAAGCTGGCGAAATCAAGGCCACCCGTGTCGCGTTTTTTTGATATAAAAGTATAGTTTACGTTACCTAGATCGTGGTATACGGCGCCGCCGCCGGTTATGCGGCGAGCAACGTGTATTCCTCTCTCGCGGAGAAACTCAAGGTTTATTTCGGCATATGGGTTCTGATTTTTTCCTATTACGACCGTAGGCTCGTTTTGCCAGAGCATAAAAATATCTTCCTTTTCCTCTAAAAAAAGATATTCCTCTATCGCAAGATTTTTGTACGGGTTCGTTGTGTCGAGAATCAAAAATTTCATAAAGCCTCATTATTCACGCTTGCCTAGAGAAGTATCCATCGGGCACGCCCGATGGATACTCAAGGTTAATTATTAAAGTCCGAGCTTCGCGCGCTCAACCTTCTCAATATCGGTAAAGTTGTTCTTAGGAACGTAGCCGGGAATGGGCATAATCTTCTCGTGAAGAGCGTCGATAATCCAGTCAGGCTGGGGGAAGAAGCTCTTCTCAAGCTCGAATGCGGGAGTAATCCAGTTGCGCGAGCCAACTACAACGGCAGGGCCGTCAAGATAGTCAAAGCACATCTCGGTGATATTCGATGCCATATCTCTCATCACGGAGTTTCTCTCGCAAGCGTCGCCTACGAAGAGCACCTTGCCGGTCTTCTTAACCGACTCGATAACCTTCTCGTAGTTGAAGGGAACGATGGATCTGGTGTCGATAACCTCTGCGGAAATGCCATACTTCTCCTCAAGGATCTTTGCAGCCTCAAGAGCTCTGTAGAGAACAGCACCGATAGTAACTATGGTAACGTCCTTACCGGGCTTCTTGATGTCGGGCTCGCCAAAGGGAATTGCGTAGTGACCCTCGGGAACTCCGTCCTTCATAAACTGCTCGCCGAAGCCGTAAACTCTCTGGCTCTCGAAGAATACGACAGGGTCGGTGCCGTCAAGCGCGGAGGTCATAAGACCCTTAGCGTCTGCGGGAGTAGAGGGGAACACAACCTTAAGACCGGGAATGTGAGAGCAGAGTGCAGTCCAGTCCTGAGAGTGCTGTGCGCCGTACTTAGAACCGACGGAAACACGGAGAACGATAGGCATCTTAAGGATACCTGCGCTCATTGCCTGCCACTTTGCCATCTGGTTGAAGATTTCGTCGCCTGCACAGCCGATAAAGTCAGCGTACATAAGCTCAACGATAGCACGGCCGCCGCACATAGCGTAGCCTACTGCAGAGCCGACTATCGCGGACTCGGAGATGGGAGAGTTAAAGAATCTGTGATAGGGAACTGCCTCGGTCATCTTCTTGTAAACGCCGAATGCACCGCCCCAGTCACGGTTATCCTCACCGTATGCGATAAGAGTGGGGTCATCGTAGAACTTGTCGATGATTGGCTCGAAAAGACCGTCGCATACGTTGTACATCTTCATCTTGGAAACAGGCTTGCCGTTTGCATCGGTAGCTGTACGGATTTTACCCTTGATTTCTTTAACACGGGGGCACTCTTCCTTAGGCATAAGCATTTCAGCCTCGCGAGAGGGATCCATGCTGACAACCTTCTCGTTGGAGAACATGATAGAGGAGATAGCGTCGGGCTCCTTGTCGAGATCCATACGGGGAGATATCTCGTCGTTGATAGCGAGCTTCATAATCTCGGTCATGCGGTTCGTGATATCCTCGTGCATCTTTGCGAAGTCTGCCTCGGTTGCGATCTTGCCCTTAACGAGCTTATTCTTGAACGCAACGATCGGGTCTGCATTCTTCCAAGCCTCGATCTCCTCTGCGGTACGGTAGGTGGAGGAGTCGGAGGGAGAGTGACCGGATACACGGTAGGTAACAACGTCAAGAAGCGCGGGGCCCTTGCCCTCAAGAAGAAGCTGCTTTTTACGGCTTACAGCGTCGATGACGGCAAGAGGATCGTAGCCGTTTACACGCTCAGCGTGCATCTGGCTGGGGTTGAAGCCTGCGCCAAGACGGGCAACCATATCGTAACCCATAGTCTCGCCGCGGGTCTGACCGCCCATGCCGTAGTGGTTGTTAAATACGTTGAAGAGAATAGGCATACCGCCGTCGGCAAACTTGCCGTCCATACCCCAGAGCTTTGTGATCTGGTCCATGGAAGCGAAGTTAAGAGCCTCAAGCACGGGGCCGCGGCCGGTTGCACCGTCGCCGCAGTTGGAAACGACGATACCGGGCTTGTGGTTGGAGCGTTTGTAAAGAGCAGCACCGAGAGCGATGGGAGCCGAAGCACCGACTATCGCGTTGTTGGGCATAAGTCCGAAGGGAATGAAGAATGCGTGCATCGAGCCGCCGAGACCGCGGTTAAAGCCGGTCTTACGGGCGAAAATCTCAGCGAGCGCGCCGTAAAGAAGGAAGTTAATCGCGAGGTCCTTTACGTTCTCGGACTTCATGTGCTTTTCAACAACCGAAAGAACGTTACCGCCGAGGAACTCCTTCATTACGTCGTAAACCTCTTCGTCGGTGAGCTTATAGATAGAGGAAAGACCCTTTGCAAGAATCTCGCCGTGGCTGCGGTGAGAACCGAAGGAAAGGTCGTTGATGTCAAGGCAGTAAGCCTCACCAACTGCAGACGCCTCCTGGCCTATCGAAAGGTGAGCGGGGCCGGGGTTGTTGTACTCAACACCGTTGTAGCAGCTCTTAACCTTGACCTCGTTGAGCATTGTCTCAAACTCGCGAATGATTGCCATGTCGCGATAGATTCTCATGAAGTCGTCCTTGGTGTAGATTTTCTTTTCCTCTGCCAGCGTCTTATTGTACTGGCAAACGGGAATGTCCTCAAAGTGGATATAGCCTGCGTCAAAGGCTTTGGCAGGGTCCACGTATTGACTCTTAGGCATTTTTTTATCTCCTTATGTAAAAATTTTAATCAAATTAGTCGAGGAACATAGCCTCTCTGATAACCTCACATACGGTGGGGTGGGGGAATACGAGCTTCTGAATATCCGAAACGCGCATCTCGGTCTCAACCATCATAGCCGCGCCGTAGATAATCTCGGACGCGTAGCTGCCTATCATATGAAGGCCTATGATGTTGTGGTGCTTGTTATCGGTGATAACCTTGAGAATACCGTTGCCGTGCTCGTTTTCTGCGATGTATCTGCCGCTGTACTTGAGCGTTACGGTTTCAACCGATGCGTCAAGTCCCTTTTCCTTAACCGACTCGGTGGTCTCACCTACCGAAGCAACCTCGGGGTTAGTGTAGATAACCGCGGGAATGGAGTTGTAGTTTATTCTGTCCTTGCCGCCGAGAATGTTGTTAATGCAAACCTCACCCTCGCGATATGCGGTGTGAGCAAGCATAGATTTGCCGTTTACGTCGCCTGCCGCCCAAACGCCGGGAACGTTGGTCTTGCCGTACTCGTTGGTAACTATTGCGCCGCGCTCGAGCTTGAGACCTATGTTTTCACAGCCGAGCCCTGCGGTTCTCGCACGTCGGCCGATGGATACGAGCGCGTAGTCTGCGGGAATCTCAACAGTCTTGCCGTCCTTTTCATAGGTAACGGCATTATTCTTTATAGAGGTAACTCTTGCACCGAGGATGAACTCAACGCCGCGCTTTGCATAATCCTTCTCAAGCATCGTCGAAATCTCGCGGTCAACAGCGCCTGCAATGTGGTCCATCATCTCAACGACGTAAACCTTTGCACCAACCGAGTTGAAGTAGGACGCCATTTCAAGACCGATAACGCCGCCGCCGACAACTACGATTGTTTTCGGGATAGCGGGGAGGTCGAGCACCTCGCGGTTGGTAAGAGCGAAGCCGGACTTAAGGGAGTCGGCAAGCCGGACGATAGGGGGGAGGGCGGGGGAGGAGCCGGTGCAGATGAGAAGCTGCTTACCTACGTACTCCTTGTCAGCTGCAACCACAACGAAGCCCTCTGCATTGCGCTCCTTGATGGTAGCGGTTGCGTTAACAACCTCAACGCCTGCCTTCTTGAGCTTTGCGCCAACGCCGGAAACAAGCTGCTTTACAACCTTGTTCTTGCGGTTAACTACGAAGCCGTGGTCGATTTTAGCGTCGGCGAAGCTTACGCCGTAGTCAGCGCCGTGCTTTGCATAGTCGTAAATTTTTGCGGAATAAAGAAGCGTCTTGGTCGGGATACAGCCCTCGTTAAGACAAACGCCGCCAAGCGCGCGCTCCTCGATAACGAGCGTCTTAAGTCCTGCGTGACCTGCACGCTCTGCGGCATTATAGCCCGCAGGGCCGCCGCCGAGAATTATAAGATCATACATTTTGTGTAAGTCCTTTCGTGAAAATTACTTAGCTAAAAGCAAATCGAAGTTTTCGAGCGCAAAGCCGATGTCCTTAAGGAATCTTGCGGCGTCAGCGCCGTCGATAGCTCTGTGGTCAACGGTGAGCGAAAGACCCATAGCGGGATAGGTTACGTCCTCGCCGTTAACTTCCTTAATCCTTTTCATTACGCAGTCAATGCCGAGAATAGCGGTCTGCGGAGGGTTAACGATAGGTGTGAAGGACTCGATACCCATAGAGCCAAGGTTGGATACGGTGAAGGTAGCGCCCTTAAGAAGATCGGGGTTAATCTTACCGCTCTGTGCGTCGGTGATAACAGCCTTTGCGTTCTTCGAGAGCTCGTTAAGAGTGAGCTTCTCAGCACCGAAGACGGTAGGAACCATAAGTCCGCGCTCGGTGTCAACCGCAATACCGATATTGACAGTATTGAAGAATCTCATAGTGTCGTCGCTTATGTAGTGAGCGTTGAAGGTCTTGTGATTCTTGATAACACGGGATACCGCGTAGAGTATCATATCGTTGAGAGTGATGTTCGCAAGTCCCATCTTCTCTGCGCCTGCCTTAAGCGACTTGCGGAGCGCAAGGAGCTTTGTTGCATCGAAGGAGGAGTTGAACGTAAGCTGTGCCATCGTCGAGAGCGACGCGCACATCTGCTTTGCGATAATCTTTCTGATGTTGGGAATCTTTACGTCCTCGTATTCTGCTACGGGGAGAGCAGTTGCAGATGCAACTGCCGCTGCGGGTGCTGCCGCGAGGTCGGAAAGAACAACCTTGCCGCTGATACCGCTGCCGTCGCGAGCCTCGGAGTACTCGCCCTTCGCTGCGGGGGATACGGTAAGGCCCATATCAACGAGTCTCTGTACGTCACGCTCGATAATTCTGCCGTTAGGACCGGTAGGAACTGCCTTAAGAAGATCTGCGTGAGTCTTGTCTGCAAGGAGTCTTGCACGGGGGGAGATAGAGCCAACGCCCTCGGTAGCAGCTGCCGTAGCTACGGGAGCCTCTTCTACCTTTGCAGCTACTGCTGCGGGTGCCGCCTCTTCCTTTGCGGGTGCCGCCTCCTCAACTGCTGCCGCGGGAATGAATGCGGATATATCCTCACCCTCGTTACCTATAACGAGAACGTTTTCAAGACAGGGGACGTCTTCGCCCTCCTCTCTGAAAATCGCAAGCACCTTACCCGATTCGGGTGAGGGCTCGTCAAACGAGGATTTGTCGGTTTCATAGGAGAAAAGTGTTTCGCCCTTCTCAACGGTGTCGCCAACCTTTTTGTTGAAAGCAGTAATGATACAGCTCTCAACGCTCTGTCCCTGGCGGGGCATAATCACGAGTGTTGCCATTTTTTTACTCCTTTAAAGAAATATTTTTACCATTGACTATTATATCACCCCAAAATCCGTTTGTCAACCCTATTTTCTTTGCGTGCGTGAAAATATAATAAGGTAGTGAAGATAGTGCAAAATAAAGGGAAAAATACTCTAAGCCGGCGGTAAAAATAAAAAACAGACGCTCCTTCACGAAGCGCCTGCTTGTTAAATGGCGGTGTTATGATTTTTAAAAACGCAAAAATCAAAAACAAATGCAATATTTGCAAATAATTGTTTACAAAAAGCCTAAATTATTATCGTATTGCTCCAAGCGCGCCTTCCATACTTGTCGCGAACTTCCACTCTTATCCATTTTTCATCAGGTTGAAATTCGTATTCGAAGCCCGTGAGATTTTCTCCTCTTTTCGTGCGTCTTGGAGCCCACGCTCTGTTTGAAAGAGTCGCTATAACCGAAACGGGAGAGGTATAAACGGCAATACCGTTACCTCGGCGCTCGACGTAGAGGTCGGGACCCTCGCTTGCGTAAAACCTGCGCTCCCGTATCGCACGCAAAAGCTCCTCGCGGGAGGTGCTTTCCGCCTCGACCATAATCCAGCCGCGTCGGTTATCCGTGCCGTCGTAATAGTGTGCGTCGTCGGCGGCAAAAATCGCGGGATACATTCCGCGGTTCGCGCATAAATCTATAAAATAATCGGAGTAGGGGCGCATACTCAAATGGGATTCGGACACGGCGTTGTAAATCTCGGTGGCTTCGATTTTCGGCAGCCTCTCAAGGTCCTCAGGCGTGTTTACCGACCACGCGGGGTGCGCCAATACGGCAATGCCGCCGGCCTCGCAGATGGCATCTACGACTTCCTCCCGCGTTGCGTCGCTTGACGGTGCGGGGTCGCGCTCGGTAAATAGGGCGAGAATATGCATTTCACCCGCAATGGTCTCGCTCCTTCCTATATTGTATTCACAGCCGGAAATTATCGGAAGTCCTAAAATCTCACCGCCCTCGCCGTACACCCAGTGGTCGGTAAAGGCTACGGCATCGTATCCGTCGGCAAGATATTCTCGCGCGACCTCCTCGGGAGCTTTAGCTCCGTCGGAGAGAGTTGTGTGAATATGAAGTCCGAGCTTGAAATATTTTCTGCCGTGAATATCCCTCTTCATAGGATTGTTCCTTTCGGATAAACGAGTAGTTTATCCTAATTATACTACCTAACGGGGTGATTTGTCAACCTAAAAATCACTTTATGTCACGGTTTGCCGGCGCGTCGAGATTTTTTCCGTTCCCGTCAAAGCGTGAGCCGTGACAGGGGCAATCCCACGTGTGCTCCTCCTTGTTCCATTTCAAAGCACAGCCCAGATGTGAGCATCTTGGCGCAGTTGGAGTTAGGAGGTTCTTCGCGCTCTCGATTAGGTTTAGAATCAGCTGAGGCTTTAAGATGCTGCGCGAGGGGGAAAAGACCTCGGCGTATTCGTTTTTTCTGCCGAGAATTTCATCAGAAATTAAGGTCGCCCCAACCATAGCACCGGACATGCCCCACTTGTTAAATCCGGTCGTAACGTACAACCCGTGTGACGATTTTGAGTATTTTCCAATATAGGGAATAGCGTCGAGAGTTATGCAGTCCTGCGTTGCGAAGCGGCATACCTCGCGAGCCTTCGGGTAAAGCTCGCGTGCGAGCGCCGAGAGAGCTCCGAAGCCGCCTTCTCCCTTGCCTGTACGGTGTCCCGCACCGCCGAAAAGAAGGGTGCTCTTATACCCTCTGAAAGATAGACCGTGCCCCGACTCGTCAACGTACATTCCGCTCGGCAGCTCTGCGCCCTCAAGTGCCAAAACGTAGGAACGGAACTGATACATCTTAAGAAAATACAAGCCGCGTCTATCTATAAAAGGGAAGTGCGTTGCGATAACTACCTTGTCGGCTTTAACCGTACCGCGCTCGCATATTACCTCACCCCCCTTGACGCTCAGGACCTTGGTATTTTCGTATATTCGTAAATCCCGGGATATATTTGAAAGAAACTTTAATGGATTGAACTGTGCTTCAGCACTCACCTTAACACCGCCGACGGTATCTATCGGCAGGGGCAAATCGTCAGTAAGCGCCACCCGTGTGTCAAATTTTGAGAGCACCGATGCCTCTTTTTCGAGCTTTTCACGGTTTGATACCGAATAAACCACGTTGTCCCGTAGCTCGTAGTCACAGTCAATGCTCTCGCACATTTCCCGATATTTCTCGCACGCCGCGCGGTTTGCGAGGTAATATCCCTCCGCTGTTTCAGTACCGTAATCTTCGCTAAGCCTCGAATAGATAAGTCCGTGCTGGAGTGTGATTTTAGCAGTTGTGCTTGCGGTGGTGCGGGTGCATATTCTGTCCTTTTCAAGCACTATTGCATCTGCTCCTTCAGCCCTTAAAAAATGAGCTGTTAAGAGGCCTGCGATACCGCCGCCGACTATTGCCACATCACACCTTGTATCTTTCGATAGTGCCTCGCGTTTTTTGAAATCCGAGGTCATTTGCCATATTGACTTCATAAAAATCTCCGTTCTTTTTGTGCTATTATTTTGAGATAAACGAGCCGTTTTTATGCGTTAGTGCTATCCCGTGTGGATTTTTTGCAAGTCATAAAATGCCGTCCCAAAACATACAATATAAAAAAACCTTTGGAGGCTTTATGTGGGAAAGAATTAAACCTTATCTCAAAACCTATACTATTGCCATAGCGATACCGCTTGGAGTCGGACTTTTGTCAGCACTCATAACGAAGGATAATATGGGGCTTTACTCTGAAATAGTAACACCGCCCCTCGCACCGCCCGGCTGGCTTTTTCCTATCGCTTGGACGCTGCTTTATGCGCTTATGGGCGTCAGCTCCGCGCTCGTGTATATGAACCGTGCAATAAATCCGGAGGCGGCACGGGCAGGCCTTACACATTATGCGATAAGCCTTATAGTCAACTTCGCGTGGAGCATAATTTTCTTTAATGCAAGAGCCTTTACTCTTGCGTTTGTGTGGCTGATTTTACTCCTTTATCTCATAATAAGAACCGTAATCTCTTATCACAAGGTAAGTCCCGCAGCGGCATATTTACAAATCCCCTATGCCGTATGGGTTGCTTTTGCGGGGTATCTTAATCTCGGAATAGTTATTTTGAACGGCTAAATCTTGGCGGCAGCACTCACATCTGCCGCTTTTTGCTTGCTTTTGGGTTAGGCTCGGGGGGCGTGCAGAGAAAAATGACCGTTTTTTTAGGTAAAAAAGGTAAAAACACTTGACAAATAAAAAAATCGGGTGTATGATTTATTTAACACGTATACCTACGTGGCATTTGGGGTTATCAATAAGCGAAAGCTCAAAATGAAAAAATCAACTAACAAAAGGAGAAAACAACAAGATGAAAAGAAGATCAATTATCGCACTTTTTCTCATCGTGGCAATGCTTACTATCGGCGTAGGTTACGCTAACCTTACCGATACCCTTACCATTGCGTCCGAGGCGTCTATCAAGACCTTCGACGAGTACGTGCATTTCCTTTCCGCAACCACGAACGATGCCAGTCGCGCAACCGCGGAAATTCTCGCTGATGACGATACCGCAAAGGTTATCGTTACCGAAGATATGCACAAGGGCGATACCGTAGCTCTCGGCTTCGTTATCGAGAATACTTATTCTCAGCCTGTTGACGTAAGCATCACCTTTGCTGACAGAAACGATAACTTCACCATCAATCCCGTATGGTCAAGCCAGGTTATCGATGCTGAGGGAGGTACTGTAACTCTTACGCTCAACATTACTCTCGTTTCGGTTCCCACCGAGTCGATTTCCGGCTCTATATTCTCTGTTACCATCACTGCTGCAGGCAGAAACCCCTCTGCACAGAGCCAATAATTCAAAGTACTTAATCTAACAAGGAGGGCGAGAAATGACACGCGATAAAAAGGTCACTTATGCCGTAGCTATCACGCTTCTCGTCTTCCTTGCGCTTTCGCTGTTTGTGAGAGGCAACGGAGCGCGCTATTTCGCGGCGGTTATACTGCTCGTCGGCGCGCTTATAGCCTCCTGCCTCCTTGCTAAGAGGACAATCCTATCTATTTACAAAAATCAGGTGCTGCTCATCACGGCGGTGACGGCAGTTACCTATATCACGCTCTACTACCTTTCGGGCTTTGTCTTTGGCTTTTACTTTGCCTCGGTTCCTCTGTCGGCAGAGAGTGTGTATACCTACATAATTCCAATTACCGTTATAATCATTTCGTCTGAAATCATAAGACACATTATTCTGTCGCAGCGCGTGCGAGGCTCGCACGCTTTAGCTTATCTTATATCCGTTTTGGCAGAGGTGCTGATATATACGTCGATAAGTCTTAACATGGCGTATCAGGGCTTCCTTGACCTTATCGGCCTTGTCGCTTTGCCGGCGTTGATTGCGAACCTCGCGTTTAATCATCTGTCGGCAGGATACGGCATCTTGCCCTGTATTGCCTACCGACTGATAATCTCGCTTTATTCCTACGTTATCTGGTTTGTACCTGCGATGCCCGATGCGCTTTATTCGCTTTCGCGGCTTCTTGTACCGCTTTTCGTTTTATGGTTTACAAATCTGCTTTATGAAAAGCGTCAGGTGACAGCCTCAAGGCGTACGGGAATTCTTTCCTACGTGTCGGCGATGCTTGCCATTGTTGTTATGATTTCAAGCGTAATGCTTATTTCCTGCCGCTTCAAGTACGGTGTTATAGTAGTGGCTACGGAGAGTATGACTGGTTCTATTAATAAGGGTGATGCCGTGATTTACGAGACCTACGGCGGCGAGCCTATTTCCGAAGGTGACGTCGTTATCTTTGATAATGACGGTGCTCCTATCGTTCACCGTGTGGTTAAAATCGAACGTATAAACGGAGAGTGTCGCTATTATACGAAGGGCGATGCAAACGACGGTCTTGACAGAGGATATATTACCGAATCGGATATAATAGGCACGGTTGCCTTGCTTGTGCCTTACCTTGGGTATCCGTCGGTTTGGATTAATGAAGCATTTAAGTAATAAACGCCCGCCCCGGCAGAAAGGAGAGCGCTATGTCAGAGGCTGAAAGAAGAAGAAGGCTAAACTACAAGAAAAACAGAAGAAAATGGATAATCATTCAGGCGATAGTTCTCACCGTTCTCGTGATATTCACGTCGCTGTCTGCTATTAGCTATGTAAGACTTGGCGATACGTATTATGCAGACTTTACCGAGAGGGGTAATGCAGACTATAAGGTTAAGCTTTATCCCAACGATTATCTTGACGTGTGGCAGGACTCGGGACAGAGCTACGTTTCCTCGCTTGTCGAGAGCGTGCTTGCCGAATTTGAGTATAAGCTCGACCTCGCTGACCCCGATGCAAAATACGATTACTCCTACGAGGTGACAGCAGAGCTTGAGGTTATAAGCAACCGAGGCGGTAACAGCCTTTTTGCACCGACCGAGCAGCTTCTTGAGACAAAGAGCTTTACAGGCGCTCTTGGCTCTGTATTTATTAATGAAGAGATAAGCGTTGATTTTAAAAAATACGACACGCTTGCAAGAGAATTTATAAGAGCCTACGGCTTAAGTGACGTTACGAGCAGCCTCACTGTAAAAATGAATATTCATACGGTTGCCGCGAGTGAGGATTTTCTTGACGACTGTGAGAGCGAGTATTTCGTTGCTGTTAAAATGCCGCTTGCTACTAAGACGTTTGTTATTGATACTCTTTCCACCGTGCCCGGCACTACCACCCCCGCGACCTACAAGAGCGCGGCAAATCGGGGTATTTACGGTACTGCCTTTTGGATAAGCGCACCGCTTGACCTGCTTCTCGCGCTTATACTAATTTTATTTATATATCTTACCCGTAATCACGATATTAACTACACTATCAAGGTAAATAGGATAGTCGGTAACTATAAATCCTACATACAGAAGATTAATAACGGCTTTAATACCGAGGGCTATCAGCTGCTTGCGGTTGATACCTTTGCGGAGATGCTTGCTATTCGAGATACCATACAGTCGCCTATTCTCATGAGTGAGAACGAGGATAAAACCTCGACTAAATTCCTTATTCCCACCAACACGAAGATACTCTACGTCTTTGAAATCCGCGTTGACGACTACGACGAGATTTACGGTACGGCATATGAAGAGCTTCCCGGCTTTGATGGGGAAGAGACAGCTGCCGCACCGTGCGAGCCTTGCGTTATTGAGCTTTTTGACGAAGAAGCGGAGCTCAACGAGCCTATAGCCGAGGAAACGGCGTGCGAGGTATGCGAGCCCGAGCCTGCGGTTGAGAAAGTACCCGAGCTTGAGATAGAAATTATTGATATGAACGAGCCTGCGGCTGAGGAGATTGTTCCCGAGCCTGCGGCTGAGGAGATTATTCCCGAGCCTGCGGCTGAGGAAGCACCTGAGCTTGAGATAGAAATTATTGATATGAACGAGCCTGCGGTTGATGAGGTTATTCCCGAGCCTGCGGTTGAGGGTTTGGTCGTTGAGACCGAGTCGATGCCCGAGAATACCGTTGAGCCCGCTATGGAGGAGGAAGGCGCTGAGGGGGATAGCACGAGGATTATCGACGGTCAGGTTGTACACGTTAGGTACAGGACCTCGTTTGCATCGCGACTCATTCAGGCAGAGCCTATCGTTAAAGAATATTACAGCACGGTAAAAAATCAGCTGTTATTCTATAAGGGCGTAAAGGCACGCACGAGCTGGAACTTCGAGTCCTTTAAAAAGGGCAGAGTACAGTGTGCAAAGCTGAACGTCAAGGGTGCAACTCTCTTTGTTTACCTTGCGCTTGACCCGAAGGAATATAACGTAAGCAAGTACTACTTCACCGACGTGTCGGATAAGCCCAAGCTCTCCGACGTGCCTATGATGCTCAAGGTTAAGAGCGAGCGCTCGCTTAAATACGCGCTTGAGCTCATCGACAAGATGATGGAAAGGGCAGAGATTGAGCTTGTCGGCGGCCCTGCAAGGAACTATTGCCCGCCTTACGAGACGACTGAGGCGCTTATCGAAAAGGACTTGATTAAGGTGCTGTTACCGAGCGGCGCGCAGCTCCACGAGCATTCGGTTATCCGCCGCGCCGATGTAGACGCTCTTCTTCGCGATGCTAAGATTGAGGAGCGCGAGGTGGACTTTTACGAAGAGACAGAGACGCTTGAGGAGGCTATAAGCGAGGCTTTGGCGACACCCGACGTCCTGCTTTCCGAGGTTGATTTCGTTGACGAGATTGACGAGGCTTACGAGGAAACCGAGGATAAGCCCGGTGTTGAGGTCGTTGGCGTCGTTTGGCCCGAGAGGGCGCACAAAAATAAGATTTACCGCTACGACCCGGACGGTGAAACTCTTCGTGACGGTGACGTCGTTCTTGTTCCGACCAAGGATGCGTCGCGCAATAGAGAGGTTATCAGAAAGGCTGCCGTAGCTCACGGCAACCACAAGATTGACCCGGAGCTTCTCAGCCACCCCTTGAAGAAAATCATAAGCGTTGTTAAACGCAAGGTGGAAAAAGGACTCTCGTCAGACTGACGGGAAAAATAATTAAAGGAGAGTGAGTGACGATGAAAGCTTTAAAAATTCTTATCGCTGCAGTGCTCTCCTTTTCATATTTGTTCGTATGCGTCGGATATGCAAACCTCACGGATAAGCTCACGATTGAGAGCGAGGCAAACATCACCGTGCAAAAGGGCGTTTATATAAGCGAGGTAAATCTTGATAACGCTGTGGGCGTTACGGTAAATGCCTATCTTGCAACGACTCTTAATTCGACCGTTACGCTCGGTGCAAGTGCTAACAGCACGGTGACCTTTGACGTTCAGCTTTACAACAACTCTCCGTACGTTTACGTTTTTGAAAAAACCGAATATATGGAGGAGGCGTATGATAACGCGGATATAACCTTTAGCCACGCGGCTCTTACGCCGGGTATGGAGATAGCCTCGTACGGATATATTGAATTCGATATAACCTTTTCTTATAAGGACGGCGCGGTGGCAAACCGCACGTTAAATTCCGCAATTAATTTCAAATTCGTTCTTGACAGCGAATATATTCCCGAGGCGGCGGTAGACGGTGCGGCTGAGCGCTTCGAGCAGATTCTTAACACCGACTCTGAATTTGAGGCGCTCATTGAGCATATGGAAGCCGAGGCATCTCAAAACAACCGTAACGAAACCTACGTCGGCAACGTTGTCGGAGCGGGTGACGGAGATACGGTGTTCCTCAATAATCTTTTCAAGGATGATAATGGAGATAGCAAGCTGACGCTTGAAATCAACGGTGAGAAGACTAACGTGACGGCAATAATCAAGCGTGAAAACCTTGACGGAAATTCCGCAACAGGCGATGCCGAGGGTAACGAGATGACGATTTACCTAACGGCTGACGACCTTTCCGGACGCAATTGGTGGTCGCCCGGCGAGGTAACGGTTTACGCCATAGTGTATACTAAGACCGATGGCGGCGAGTGGATACAGCTATCGGATATGCTTGAGGGTAAGGCAAACGCCAACAACTATGCCGGAAACTATTTTGCGGCTATTAACTCCTTCAACACTGATACGTGGGAATCAAGTCAGACCTATTACGGCGTAAGGAAGGGCGCAGGAATAGAAACTATCATAGCCGCAATTCCCTGATAATATAACCGAAAACGAAAGGTTGAAATGCCGGAGCAAAAAGGAGAGTGACGTGCGCTTACTGCCATCGCTCTCCTTTAATAATTTAGAAAAAATCAGCTCGCGGTAAGGTCCGCGAGCTGAAAGGTATAATTCGGTTAACCGCGTGAGAAGCCGTAGCTGTTAACTACACCGTCAACGTTTCGGCCCTCCTTGCAAAGCGGGCACTCGTGAGGAGGAACGCAATAGTAACCGTCTAAGTCGTTTGCATCGAACGCAGAATGAACGGGCACACCGCAGCATTCGCTTACTGCCGAATAAATAGATGCAAGTCCCACGACGTTTCCACCGTAATACTTAATAGCTTCCATAGCAACGCTCGTAGTTCTTCCGGTCGCTACCGACGAGGTGAGAATTAAAACGTTTTTACCCGAAATCATCGGAATCGTCTCCTCGCGGAAGATAAACCTTCCATCCGAAATCTTCTCGGGAGTGAGAATATAAATCGCCTGGTTAGAGTTGACGTTCATAAAGCCTGCGCTCGTGAGCTTTTGCGCCATACAGGTAGCGATAACCTGCATCTCGTCAAGGCAGAGAATAGTGTCGATTACCATAGTGCTGCTGTAGTGAGTAACAAGCTCCTCTGCAACCGCGAGTGCCTCGGAGAGCTTAGATTTTTGCTTGGTCACGTCAATATAATAATTCATGTGACCGTTGGATTTCATAAAGTGGCCCTTAACAACCCTGAGAAACAGATTTTTGCCCTTAGTCCTGATTTTGTAAGCATTTTCAATAGCCATATTAATCTCCTCTCCACCGCCAAAGGCGACTGCAAAGTTTTCTTTTAGTTTATTTTAACATATTTCATTTGATAATTCAATAGAAATTATATATTTTTCGCTAGAGATGAGTGCTTAGGTATAGGATAATTGCTATCTTAATGCGCAACTTTACCGCTTGGGCGCTAATCTTTTTGCATAGGCGAATAAAAAAGCGCACCTGCCGTCTCGCAGGTGCGCCAAAATCTCTGATGTACTAATTACTGCGCGGTATTTGCCGTCGAAGCGGCAAGGTCTTGGGCATATCCGTTGGGGTCTGTTGTCATATAAGCTTCAATGACCTCTTCTATTGAATCACCGTTTGAATTATATTGGTATCCCGTCCATCCGTTACCGCTTCTTGAGAAGGTGAGACTTTCTGTGTAGGTTTCTGCCTCTGCTGCTGTTTTGTAATAGGGCAGTGTTGCAACCCAGGATTCAGTATCTATGGAGTTGGGTGTGCCGTTATGGGCTGTTTCATAATTGTTTGCGTGTGCTATGCCGGTATAGGTTTCGCCAATCTGTACCCAATCACCGCCTGCGGCCTTGGTAAATACCGCTGCGTAAGCTGTCACCTTGTTCCAGTTGTCCTCGGTGGTATATTCGCCGCCTACGATGTCGTTGGGGGTAAGAATTACGACGAGCTCGTTACCGTCTTCGCCGGTTGTCGTATCACCGTCAACCTGTTTTTTCTTTATTATAACCGTGCATTTTGTAGGGTTATCACCCTCTAGAATTATTTTGTCGAGCGTGTCACCGAAAAGTGCTTGTATGAGCGTTGTGTCACTTGAGGTACCACCGGTCACATTTCCTACGTAGTCTCCACCCCACGTTTGACCCCAGGTGGTTTGAGTGTTTTTTTCCATTTCGTTCAAAACGTAATCAACAGCGGTTCCTTCTGCATCATTACCGTTTTTGTCCTTATATATGTATTTCTTATCGGAGTTTAGGGAGTTACCAAACTGATTGAGCGCCACGTCTGCGGTGATTTTATTTACCACGTCGGGAGATTCGTAACCGAACTTGAAGGAAAACATCGCGTAAATATTGTTTGGTGCGCCGTTTTTTCGGGTAACCGTTAACTTGATACCGTCAAGAGTTGCACCGGAGGCGATTGATGTTCCGTCCACGTTGTTGCCGGACTCCTTAATTTCGGCTGTTATGCCCTCATAGGCAATTGTAAGCTCACTACACTTGTCGTAGGATACGAGCCCATCTTCAGAGTCCACTTCTACGTAAAGCCCTTTGAAAACGAAATCCGCGGTTACCTGACCTACGCTGAAGTTGTTTTTAATGGCAAGTGTTATTTGTACGGTTTCGGAGCTGCTGAAGTCAAGCTCTGCAGTCAGGTGCGCCGCAGGGTTTGCAACGTCCTCAGAGCCGAGACGGTAGTTAATGTCGGCGCTTCCGGACGTTACACTTGCCGCGCTGGTGTAGAGTATATTAGGCTCAATCCACGTTGCATTTACGTCTGCCCCGACCGTGAGGGTATCGGTGAGGGAAGCGTAGCCAACGCTGAGAAAAGAAATAAGGAGAAGGAGCGCGCTTACGATAAAGACGTTAAAGCTTTTCATAAGTTTACTCCTCCTCAAAATAATTAATCTGCCGACAGAGCGTTTTCGATTTTACGTTTGACCACGCTGATAATCTTTTTCAGCGGATGCGTCAGCTTTTCGCTCTCGACCTTGTAGTTTCCGCGTGCTACCGCGGCTTTTCTTATTACGTCCTTTTTCTTTGCCGTGTCGTGCGTCGGCACAAGGACAACGTCACCCTCGGAGAGCACCTCGCCGTCGGGGTCGTATTTGTAAATTTTGTTGTTTTTCTTTCTCTCGGGCCAGACGACGCCGATGACCTCAACTCCGGGCTTATCCTCGGTTTCCTCGTAGGTCTCCACGGCCTCGTCAACGAAATCCACCTCAGAGAGAACGACGTCGGGGGTCGCCATAGCCTCGTTTATAGCCTCCTCGAGTGTCTTGACAGGCTCGCTGTCAGCCTTCGCCTCAACCGCTGCAACCGCAACAAGTACAGGCTCCTGCTCTTTTGCGTCGCGGATAATCTCACTAACGTCGGTAGGCTCTATAACCGAGTTTCTGCCGAGTGTTTCACCTGCCGGCAGCAGTACCTTAATCAAGTCCTTTGCGATAAGCGCCTCGGTCGTCTCGTAAGGCGGGCAATAGTTCTTTGCAGGGCCGCCGATAAGCTCAATGCCCGCCTTTGCCATCATTTCGTCGATGAGCTCAAGCGCGTATTTAAGCGAGCGCTCGCTCTTGACCTTAAGGAGCATTGGTACGTCGGCGAGCTTAGGCTTATCCGACACGTCGGTGAAGTAGTACTTGTTTGCGTTATATTCCTTCGGGTCAAGCGCAAGGTAAACAAATAGAGTTGCACCCTTTATGTTGAGCTTGGCGCACTGTATCTTGGTTTTCTTAAAGGACTCGAAGTTCCAGCTTGTGCGCGCCTTTACGCCATCGTAGAACAGCAGCTGGTTTTTTACCGTGCTGTAATACTCTTTAACGATAGGCTCGGTTTGGGCGAGTCGTGATGCAAACGAGGTTCTGTACCTTACGTGTACCACCTGACCGTCAATAATCCTCGTGTCATCTCCGACAGTCGCGCTATTCTCTGCGGTAGCCACAGGCTCAACGATATTCTCGGGCATCGACTCGGTCTCAACGACCAAACCCTCAACCGCAGGCTCGGGAACAACCTCCTCGACCGCAGGCTCGGGAATAGCCTCCTCAACCGCAGGCTCGTTCATATCAATAATTTCTATCTCAAGCTCGGGTACTTTCTCAACCGCAGGCTCGGGCTCGCATACCTCGCACGCCGTTTCCTCGGCTATAGGCTCGTCGCTCTCTACCGCTTCGTCAAAAAGCTCAATAACGCAAGGCTCGCACGGTGCGCTCTCGTCTGCCCCGTGTTCAAAGGCTTCGCTTTCGACTCGGCTGGCGTAGATTTCATCGTAGTTCTCTACCTTAATTTCATATAAGTAGAGCATGCGCGCCGCAGTGGGAATTATGAACACCGTCTTAGTTTCATCCTCATTCTCGTTCATAAGAATAGGGGATTGAAGCGTGTCTCTTATTGAAAGCATCTCCGAGAAGGTGTCAACGTATAATACCTGATACCCGTCGGTGTCAAACGCATTATTGATTTTCTGAATGTAGGACCTGTATGCGTTAAGAATACGCTTAACCTTGATTGAATAGTTGATGTCGTGGTTTCTCGTTAAGAAAATAAACACGACGAGCACAACTAGCGCTAAAGCGGCAAGACCGCCGGAGGTTACGGAAGCAGTGAGAAAGCCGTTCTTTGCTCCCTTTGCATCATCGGAAACGAGGAGCTTGACGTCGGATGCCGACAGGCTCTTTTTAACCTCAACGTCAACCTGCGTTCTCGCCAGCGGCATAATCATCTCCGCCACGTAGCTGCTCTCGCCCTCACAGTTGAGATTTTCCTCTCTGATTTTAGCATCGGTCACAAGGCTGACAACGAGCCTCGGAGTAACGTTACCGAGACCGTATCTCTTAAGAAAGCTTCTTGCTTCGGCGTCGTACGCGCTGAAATCTACGTCAACCGATTCGGATATACGTATCGGAGCGCCGCTGAGCGCTTGTGTAGCCACCTCCTTAAGCACATCCTCATGCTCGAAAATCACCCTGCCGTTTTCGTTGTTGGTGATCTCAATCCGCGCAATGATTGAGTAAGAATACTCGTATTTTGCCCCGGGCGAATTAGCGCCTGCAGTATAACTGAAATCGGCACTTACCGTGTCAATAAGAGAGGCAATATAGGAAAAGCCCGGACCTATCGAGTCCTCCTCGTAATCATCATTCGGCAGAAGGTTTACCGTATAATCCACCTCGCCGCTTTCGGTGTAGGGAATTTCGTAAGTGTCGGATATACGGGTGTATGTAATAAAGAAGAAGGAAGAAAACAAAGCGAGCAGCGCTATTACAGCGGCTTGAATTATTATTAGGTTATTTCGGTTGCGCTTATAATTCTTTCTTCTCCGTCTTTCGCTTTCAGACAAACCCTCATCCTCCTTCCTGTGGTTTAGTTTCAAATATATCTTTTAACCATACGCTCGCATAGCCGACGCATGGAATCTTTAACTTCACAATGCCGATAATATCACTATCGGTTATATAATCAGGGTCGGCATCCTCGTTGGCGTCGCCCTTGGTGGTATAACGGTTTTCACCGTCGATGTTTTCTTTTTTTATTACTCTGTGTATAATTCTTGAGCTTCCTCGCTTGAAAACTATTATGTCAGAGACCTCAATATCCTCGCCGCCGTATTGCTCGTAAACGGCAACGTCACCGACGGATAACTCACCTGTCATACTGTCTGAGCCAACTACGAGTGCGCCGTATCGGAACTGGCAGGATACTATTCCAATGACACAAATAAGAAAAACAGAAAGCAGGGAAAGCAGGATTGTCGCAATCGGACCGTTCCTTTTTTTTGCAATTCTCGGTTTTTTCTCGTACAGTGCATCAATGAAGAGATAAATTAACACGGGTACTGCCGTTTTTATAACAACGTTCAAAACGTCGTTCATTTTTGGCAGGTACGGGATAAAGTAAATGTAAAGTATAGTTATCAATCTATAAGCAACAACAGGCTTTTCGCCATATCGCTTTGAGAGATAGTTATATAACAGACCGGCACAAATTGAGGGAACCAACACACCTATAAGAGCCATAAACTGCTCTGATGAGCGGATTTCCAAGGAAAAGACCGGCGCGGTGTCTAAAATAACCGAGCTTATCAGTGCCGATGCTTGAGCAGCCACGCTCTTTTGTGTGGTGAGTATATTTCTCATATACTCTATCGAAAGTATCGAGACGGCTATCGGTGCAGCCTCGGTGAGTATTGAGAGCGGAGTGTACTCCGCCGTTTTGCCGAGTCCGAAATACAAGCCCGTCAGATAGTATAGCATCAGATAAAACAGCGCTATCACCGTCATAAGCATAAGGACCTGACCCTTGAAAATCGAGGGGGTCGTGCGCTTCTTTATCAATCTGCCCGCTATTGCTGCAACGACGGGGAGCAAGATAGCAGCATATATCCTACCCCCATCGGGAAAAGCATAAGACAAGATAAGGAGGGCGGGCACAAGGATAGAAATTAAGTGCAGCTTCTTTCTGTCTGTTGGCATATCCACCCTCCTTTTCAAAGTGATTGTGCGTTGTAAATCAGTTGGTATTAGCAGTTACCGTGATGGTGTAGGTCTCGTCAAGACCTGTTGTGGGAACGTCACCGGTAAGAGTAATGGTAACGGTAAGCGTCGTAGTACCGGTTTTTGCCGAAAGGGTCGTCGCGCCGAAAGCCGTCGTAACGCTGAAGAGATTTGTGGTGTTACCGGCGTCGGCAGTAACGGCAGCCGAAAGACTGCTTATTGCGAAGTCACTTTTGTTCTCAATGTTGAATTCGATTACTATATTATCGTTCTTAGCGGCAAGATAGCCGTCTACGGTAAGAGTAATATCGTCTTCGAGCGAGCCGGACACGAGACCGGTAACCTCAACGCTGTAATCGCCATTTGCATCGTCGGCGTAGGGGCTCGAGACGGTGTAAGTAGTGGAGTTTCCGTTTCTCACACCCGACTTAACGGTATAAGTATCGTTAAAACCTACCTTGGG
>JAZNHD010000038.1:0-67159 GCA_045576815.1 Eubacteriales bacterium | reverse complement strand
CATAAAAAAGAGTCCGCAAAGTTGCGGACTCTTTTTTATATTGGACTTCCGAAAAGGGTAACCATAAGAGCGTACATAAGCGGAATAGTTAAGACGCAGAGGGTGTGGGATATCATAGCCATACTCGCCCCTGTCTCCGGATTTCCCCCGTATGCTTCGGGGAATACAACGGTATTAAGTCCTAAGGGCGCGCCAACCGAAAAATAGCAAAGAAAAAGCACAGTGCTTCCGATTGAAAGTCCAAAGGCTATGTTTGCAAGCTCCTTAAGTCCAAAAACAAAGGCTACAATTATCGCAGGTATCACGAGTAGTCTTAAAAGAGTTGCGAGGTAAACCTTTTTCTTCTTAAGCATTCCCGTGAAGCTGTAATTTGAAATAGTAAATCCTGCAAGCAGCATAGCCACAGGGCCCATGCAAGACTTGAGTGCATCAAGCGCCTTTTTAATAAATTCAAGCCCATACGTGCTTGCAATTTCCGGATTGTGTATGTAATTTCCAAGTCCGGTTAGACCGACCACCATACCGATAAGCATTGAAATTGTGGGTGCGTTCATAATCTTCTTTAGAGGATTTTCGCGTTTTTCTCCATTCGGTACAAGGACACTTATGCCCCATGTGTATATAAGGATGGTTATAGGAAGACAGTATAGCTTATAGTATGACAGCATCTCATCGCCAAATAACGCTTGTACTACAGGGTCACCTATGTATCCGCTGTTTGCAAATGCAAGAGCGTAAGAAAATACGCCGCGTTCTGGGCATTTTGTTTTGACAAATACCCGAGATAGCGGTATAGCGATACCGAGAGCTAAAGCCACGGCAAAACAGGAAAGAATGATGTTTGTTGCGTGAGTGCCTATGCTTGATACGGTACAAAACTGTGACATAGTTGAAAAACTGAGGGCAGGGCAGAACACCCAGGTTTCGAGCTTTGCCATAACCTTGCCTGCGTTATGTGGTAATATCTTTGATTTTCCCATTATAAAGCCGACTGCTATGCAGAAAAAAAGCGTCAGCATCGGCGTCAGGGTTGCTAAAAAGGTTTCGGTCATTTGTCCTTATATGCTCCTTTGATTTTTAACAAGAAATTGTTATGGCATACCAAGCTTTACAAGGTATGCCATAGCTTTATGTTAGATAGAACCTACGATATAGGGAGCCATATCCGCTCTCTCCTGAGCGAGTCTTTCAGCCTCTGCTGCTTCCTCTGCTTCTCTTGCAGCCTTTTCAGCAGCGCGCGCTTCAGCGGCAGCAGCCTTCTCAGCAGCCTCGGTGATAGCGCGGATGGAAAGCGCGAGCTTTCTGTTATCGTTATCAATCTCGGTGATCATAACGTCAACAATGTCGCCAACCTTAAGTACGTCAGCGGGAGAGTTGATTCTTTCGGTAGAAATGCGGGAAATGTGAATAAGGCCGTCAACATCCTCGTAAACCTCTGCAAAAGCACCGAAGGGCATAAGAGATACGATCTTAGCTGAAACTATGTCGCCTTCCTTATATTCCTTGGTAAACTTGCACCAGGAATCCATATCCTCAGTCTTGTAGCCAAGAGAAATTCTTCTCTTCTCGGTGTCAAGCTCCTTAATGTATACGTCGATCTCCTGACCAACAGATACTACCTGCGAGGGATGCTTGATTCTCTTCCAGGAGAGCTCAGAATTGTGTACCATGCCGTCAACACCACCGATGTCAACGAATGCACCGTAGTTGGTAAGATTTTTTACGACACCCTTGAAGCGCTGACCAACCTCGAGACCTGACCATATAGCATCCTCCTTAGCGCGTCTTTCTGCATCAAGGATGGCCTTGATGGAGCCGAGCGCTCTCTTCTTGGCAACGTCAAACTCAAGGAGCTTAACGCGCTGCTCAGTGCCAACCAGCACGGAGAGGTCGCCGCCTCTTGCTACACCGCTCTGGGATGCGGGAACGAATACGGTATTGCCCTCGGTAGAGAGAAGCACACCGCCCTTAACCGCGGAAACAACCTTGCCTGCGAGAATTTCACCGTTATCGAAAGCGTTCTTGAGAACAACCCAGCTGTTGTCTGCGTCAACTCTCTTCTTTGATACGGTGGCGAGGCCCTTGCCGTCCTCAACTCTGATAACGAATACTTCAACCTCATCACCGAGCTTAAACATCTCGGAAAGCTTTGCGGTGGGATCATCGGTGATCTGCTCTTTGGTGAGCACACCGGTGAATTTTGCACCAAGGTCGAGCTTTATCTCGTTTTCGCCGATTGTAAACACGGTACCGGTAACTGTTTCTCCTGTATGTAAAGTTTTAAGTGAGCCTTCCAGCATTTGACTAAAGTTTTCCATTGCTTTAACAACCTCCAAAATTATGCCGTCCGGCGTGGAAGCACCGGCGGTTATTCCTGCGCTTTTTGCGCTGTCAGGAAAATCAGTTACTAATTCCTCAGCAGATTCTATCCAGACGGTTGAGGGACACTCGGATTTACAGAGCCTATATAGCTTTTCTGTATTAGAGCTCTCTTTGCCGCCTATGACTATCATCGCATCGGATTTTTTTGCGAGCATCATTGCTTCGTTCTGACGATTTTCAGTGACATTACATATTGTATCAAAAAAAATCGCGTTTGTATATAGTTTTTCTAAAAATTTTTTAATTTTTTGGAATTCTAACAAATTTTGCGTAGTTTGAGCGCATAAAATGGGTATTTTGCCACCAAAATCCAAAGTCCCTAGCTCTTCAAGGGAAGAAACGATTGCTTTTTCGCCCTTTGCGTAGCTTATAATACCTTGTGACTCAGGGTGAGTACGTGAGCCAAACAGGATAAAATACGTTTTATCGCTTGTGTTTTCTTCGGCTATTTTGTGTATTTTCTTTACGTAAGGACAGGTCATATCAAGAACCGTGAGGTTTTTGTGGCGCTCTGAGTATTCATCAAGAACCTCTGATGCCTCTTTGGTGATGCCGTGGGTTCTTATAACAAGCGTGATTTTTTTCTCGGACTCTTTTTCCAAAATGCTGTGTAGCTCTGATAAGGTTACAGAAACGACACCTTGATTTTTTAAGTCATCGTTGTATATACGGTTGTGTATAAGTTGTCCGAGAGTGAAGATAAGCTCATTTTCGCCTCTC
Organism: Eubacteriales bacterium; assembly: GCA_045576815.1. Taxonomy (GTDB): domain Bacteria; phylum Bacillota; class Clostridia; order Oscillospirales; family CAG-272; genus UBA1740. Next base: position 64,057 of record JAZNHD010000038.1, on the reverse strand, counting down.
TTCAAAATAAGCTGCTTTACTGCCTCGTCGGCACGCCTTACCCCGGGGCAGAAGCCTGCGTTTTCGGATACGGTAATTTTCAAGGCTGCTCCTTATTTCTTCTTTTTCTTTCTGCTATTGATCTTGTCTTTTGCGGGATCGTATGGGGGCAGGTCATTAAAGTTACCGAGCTTGATAATTTCTGCGAAAATCTTTTCGGTAGCTGCCGTGTATTCCTCTCTGCCGCCGTCAGAGAAGCCAAGCTCCTCATATTTTATGGGTTTGCCGAAAATAACCTCGACTCTGCGTAAAAAGGAATACTTTGCGCCCTTGACGTTTATGCAAACGGGCACAACGTCGCATTTCGAGTGATATGCGATAAGTGCCGCACCGCTGTGGAGTCTTGTCGTAGCGGGGTCAACGCCCGGGTATCTGTGACCTTGAGGGAAAATTGAAAGGACCTTGCCTTCTTCCGCAGCGGCAACTGATGCACGGATGGCCGAAATGTCGCTTGCACCTCTGTCAACCTTAATAGCGCCCAGCGCCTTTACGATTTTGCCAAGTACGGGCACGGTAAAGAGCTCTTTTTTCGCGACGAAAGTGAGCTGACGAGGGCAAACAGCGCCGATGGAAATTACGTCGACAGCAGCGATGTGATTGGAGCAGAGGACAAAGCCGCCCTCGCGAGGCAGGTTTTCGATGCCCTTTGCTTTCACACGCATAAAGAATCTGTAAATAGGGGCAACGATTACTTTCGCACGAGCATAAAAGTTACGGCGGAGCTTCTTTTCCTTTTTTCTTATGATTTTAAGTATTTTTTCTTTTGTTCCGTCTAAGGTAAGCTTCGAATTGTCGAGGATAATAGCATCCTTTGCGGGCACGCAAGGTGCAACGGCACGGGTTGAGTCGTGTTTATCTCTTTCAACCATTTCGTTGTAAACCGATTCATAGGTAACGTCTGCACCGCGCGAAATAAGTTCATCATAGCGGCGCTTTGCCCGTGCCTTGGGGGAAGCGGTTAGGAAAATCTTCACCTCGGCATTGGGAAGAATGACAGTGCCTATGTCACGTCCGTCCATTATAACGCTATTTTTTCTTGCGGTATCTCGTTGCATATCTAATAGGTAGCTCCGCACCTCCGGTATAGCGCTGACGGCAGATGCCGCCATAGAAACCTCCGGAGTTCTTATTGTGTCGCCAACGTCCTCACCGTTAAGAAGAATGAACTGTCTACCATCCTCAAATTTGAGCTCGAGCGTGAAGTTTGGAAGAGCCCCAATTACTGCTTCGTTATCCTTCGGATTAATTCCGGAGTTCAGCATAAAAAGACCTATGCTTCTATAAAGAGCGCCTGTGTCGACGTAGATAATACCGAGCTCCTTTGCCACCGCCTTTGCAACGGTGGATTTGCCTGCGCCGCCTGGGCCGTCTATCGCTATTCTGATCATATTCTTTCTCCATCCAATTAATATTCTGCTGCAGATTTTCCTGCCAAATATCCTGTTGAGTAGGCAATTTGCAGATTAAATCCGCCTGTGTAAGCGTCAACATCTATAATCTCACCCGCGAAGAAAAGACCGGGGAGAAGTTTAGATTCCATAGTTCTTGGGATTATTTCCTTTGTGGAAATTCCGCCCGAGGTTATGATAGCCTCCTCAATAGGTCTGAAGTCGGATAAGGGTATCACAAAGTGCTTAAGCGTATCCAGTATTTTGCGTCGCTCCTCTTTGGTTATAGCGTTAACCTTTTTGCGTTCGGCAATTCCTGTGTAAGAAATAAAAGGCTCTATCATTTTTGAGGGAAGCAGGTCACCCATGGCATTTATCAAATCCTTGTTTGCCTTTGCCTTGAAGTCAGAAACCAGCCTTGCATCAAGCGTTTTTTCATCAAGTGCCGGCTTCAAATCAATTGAAAGCGTAAGATTTTCAATATCTACGTTTCTTAAGTGCGCCGATGCGGAGAGAATCATGGGACCTGTAACTCCGAAGTGCGCAAACATCATCTCACCAAAATCGGTATATAATACTTTTTTGTCTTTGTCAAGGATTTTGATAGCTACGTTTTTTAGCGAAAGCCCCTGCATGTTTTTACATAGCAGCGATTTACTCTCAAGAGGAATGAGAGACGGTATAAGCTCTGTAACCGTGTGACCGAGAGAGGCTGCGATACCGTATCCTGAGCCGTCAGATCCGGTAAGAGGATAGGATTTTCCGCCGGTTGCAAGTATAACCTTGTCAAAGGCATATTTATCGGTGTGAGTTGTTATCTCAAATCCGACGTCTAAAGACCTTACGTTTTTTACTTTTTCGTAAATCACCTTTGCATCAGCGCAATATTTTTTCATCGCTCTTACTATATCGCCGGCTTTATCCGATACGGGATATACGCGTTTTCCTCGTTCGACTTTAAGAGGTACACCGAGTTCTTCAAAAAAGTCCATCGCATCCTGCGGTGTAAAGACGCTCAGTGCGGCATAAAGAAATCTCGGATTTTTCGTCACGTTTTCAAGAAATTCTTCTACCGTCGAGTCGTTAGTGACGTTGCAGCGTCCCTTTCCTGTTATTGCGAGCTTTTTTCCGAGATGACTCATAGATTCGAAAAGAGTAACGGACGCACCGCATCGCGCAGCCGTTCCTGCAGCCATCATGCCTGCCGCACCACCGCCGATAACGGCAATTTTTATGTTATCTTTTTGCATATACGTCGTATTCATCCCAAATTTTCTCGAGTCTGTCAAATCTTGCGGTTATCTCTCGCTCTCGGCGTCTTGTTATCTCGACGATAATTGCGTTAACAATGCTCAAGGGCGCGACAAGCGAATCCATATATGCCGCCATATCCGACTGAGCCGTTATGAGATAATTCGCATATTCTGCGAGAGGCGAAATGTCGGAGTCGGTAAACGCAACAACCTTTGCGTTATGCTGACGTGCGTATTTTACTGCATTTACGATTTTAGATGAATATCTCGGAAAAGAGAAGGCGATTAGCACATCGTTTTCGTCTAGGGAGAGCATTTCTTCGAAAACTTCTGCTGCAGAGGTAGTTTGCACGAATTTGATATTGTCAAAAATGAGAGATAGGTTGTGGTAAAGAAGGCGGGCGATGGGTTCTGTGCTTCTTGCACCCGTGACGTATACCGTTTTAGCTTCAAGTATTGCATCAACCGAATGTCTGAACACCGTGCGGTCAAGGTGGTCAAGGGTGTATTTGATTTTGTGAATGTCCGATTCCAGAACCTTTTCGAGAATATCGCCGCGGCCTATGCGAAGCTTTGTCATTTCTATTCGCTGATTTGGCGTTAGTCTGATGCGCACGAGTTCTTGTATTGCTCGTTGAAATTCCGAATAACCCTCAAATCCAAGCTCGTTAGCAAATCTGACGATAGTAGATTCTGAAACACCGACGAGATTACCAAGGCGCGAGGCGGTGAGGTAAGCCGCCTTATCGTAGTCGTGTAAAATTGTATTAGCTATTTTTTTCTGCCCCTTTGAGAGCGTGGGATAAATGCGTTTTATTCTTTCTGAAATGTCAGATGCCATAATCCACCTCGAGTATTAACATTGAATATAACTAAGTTTTATTCTACCATAAACATACTATTTTTGCAAGAGATTTCTGAAATAAAACCCATCTTTTAATTCAAAAATAGAGTTATAAGTATGATTTTTGACAATATAAAGAGGTTAGGCTGTCATTAAGTTTGTGACAGCCTAACCGGTCAAATCAATATTTTTGTTGCTGAAAGTCTGTTTTCATCGCCTTCTACGTGAGAAACCATGATGACAAGCCGTCGTTTCGCCTCTTCTTTTATCATATCCAAAACAGTAGAGGAAAGGGCAGGGTCAAGCTCCTTTGTAGGTTCGTCAAGAAGGAGTATTTCCGCATCAGAGAGAAAAGCACGAGCGAGCGCAACGCGCTGCTTCATTCCACCCGAGAGCTCCGACGGATAAAGGTTCATGTCTAAAGACGTAAAGCCGAGCTTCTCCAAATAGGCCCTAGCTTTTTTTAGGTCGGATTCGTTTTCGCTCTTAGAGCTTACCATAACGTTTTCTATAGCCGTGAGCGTAGGGAAAAGACGGTATTCTTGAAAAGCGAATGAGACTTTAGATAATCCTCCGCCCAAAATATCTCCCGAATATGCGTTATCTAGGCCAGAAATCATTCTTAGCAGGGTGGTCTTTCCGACTCCGCTCTCTCCCTTTATTAGATAGAGTCCTTTGTTTAGAAATTCGTAAGAAAAACCGGAAAAAACTACTTTTTTGTCAAAGGCTTTTGTAAGATTTTTAATCGAAAGACTCATGCTTCAAGCCTCCTGAGAAGTAATCGAGTAATTTTCTCAAGCGTTATACTTAAGGCTATAATCACAGCGGTCCAGGCAAAAACAGTCGGGGTTTCCATGAAGGTTTTCGCATCGTTAATATGCATTCCAATGGAATTCTTTGTGTAGGCTATGATTTCGGCAGCAATTTCTGATTTCCACGCAAGGCCGACCGAGGTGATAATAGCAGGGAATAAAAAGGATTTGAGAACCGGAAAGACAAGCACTTTTAAGCTTCTTTTAAAGGAAAGACCGAATATACTTGCTACTTCGATAAGGTCCTTTGGAATAGACTCGAAACCATCGAGCGTGTTTTGCCAGACAATAGGCATAACCATAAGAAAAGCTATTATTACAGTAAGAGCATTACCCCTGACAAGAATCCAAAGTAGAACTATGAAGGTTGCCACAGGTGTAGCTCTTATTATGGAAATTGCGGGATTCAGGAGATTTTTCAAGGCAGAAAATCTATGACAAAGGATTGCAAGAATGACTCCTGCTAATATTCCAATAACAAGTCCAGAAATAACTCGCAGCATAGTGAACACCACTACCGTGTAAAATTCCTGCGTGCTTAAAAGTTCAATAAGAGCAAAAAGGGTGTCGTGCGGTGTGGGCAAAAGAAGCTTACTGTTCACCAAAATAGCGGCTGCATACCAAATCAGTGTCCAAAAAACAATAATGGCACAGGTTATGCTAAATCGCTTAATTATTTTATTTTTCATAATAGAAATCGTCGTCGGGAAGATTGCCGCCGATAAGCGCCATTCCTAACTCCTCATAAACCTTTACAAGCGCTGATTTCATAGCGGCACCGTCAAGATAACCGATGTATCCACCGCGATTTAGGTTTTCAAGAGCGGTTTTTGCCGCAGGAACCGCCGCCATTATTTCAGCGTCTACGATGTACTGTGCAGCTGCGTCAAGGTTTTGGCCGTTTCCGACATATTCGATGGATGCTTTGTACTCGGCAAGAAAAGCATCAACTGCGCCTTTGTGGTTTTCGAGGGTTGTCTTGTTTGCAACGATGCAGCCCATGGTTATATCAGTGCCAAACTCCGCTTTCCATACAGCACCGAGGTCGATGTCAACAGAATATACGTTATCGTTTGAGGTATCCTTGCTTAGCGCAAGATTTGCAGCGGTGATGATAGGCTCCGGTGCTACTACGATAGCAGGCGCGCCCTCTTTAGCGGTAATAATGGGCGTGAGGTTTTCGGGCTTAGCTATTATTTCGCCGTTGAATTCGTTGGTTACCGTAGCATTGATGCCATATGCAGTGAGAAGCGCGTTGAGTATAGGTGCGGGAGTGCCGCCCTTACAGGTGTAAATGGTTGCTCCCTCTAAGTCCTCAAAGTTGTTTACGGTTGTGTTTTTATCAGTGATAACGTAGATAGAGTTGAGGCAGTTTATGGCAAGAATTTCTATTGACTGATTTCTGTTGTAGAGCGTAGCCGCGGCGTTTGTGGGCATGCATGCAATATCAAAGATGCCGCTTGCCACCGCAGGGCCTACATTATCTGCCGTGGTAGGAGTGAAGCTGTATTTATCGTTACCGTCTTTGCCACCGTTGTCGTTTATGAGCTTTGCCATTCCCATACCGGTTGGACCGTTGAGATATCCTATCTTCAATTGGTAATCGTCTTTGGGAGCGCAGGAAGAAAGCACGGCAAAGGAGAGTACGGTGAGTGTGAGTGCTAAGATGAGAGATACTAATTTTTTCATTTTGAAATCCTTTCAAGACCGCTTAGGTCCTTTATAATAATTTTTTTGTTTTCGTGTTCTATTAACCCCTCGTTTTCTAGGACGAGAAGAGCGCGGTAAACCGAAGCTCGTCCCGCACTTATGGCCTCGGAGCAATGCTTGCAGTTAAAAGGAAACTGAAGTGAAGCAGCTTTTTGATACCGTGAGAGTATGTGACTTGCCAGCTTCGCCTCAACGGTGCTTCCGGAAAAGGTAGCGATTTTTTCATTAAGAAAGCTAATTCTCGTTGACATAAAGGTTATTACATTTATAGCAACGTCACCGTTTTGCCTGATGAGCCATATAACGTCTTCTTTTTTGATAAACAGAACTGTCGTGTGTTGGGTAGCGTAAATTTCGGTAGGAAAGCGCTCCTTTTCACCGAATATTGCAAGTATTCCGAAAGAGTCGCCGGGACAAAGTGTATTAATTGTTACGTGCCGTTCTGAGGAATCCGGACGGCGCACCTCGCATTTTCCGGAGATGACAAAGCCAACCTTTTCGTGAAAGTCCGTGGGCGTGTAAATTTTTTCGGTTCTCTGATAGCTTTTTATCTCGGGCTCTATCTTTTTCATTAGAAGTGCCGTTTTTGACGGTTCTATCCCGCGGAAAAGAAAAAGTGTCGAAATAAATTCGTCCAATTTGTCCATAAGCCCTCCAAAAAGTGTATCATCTGATACAGATTATACACCATTTAACAATTGTTGTCAATACCAATTCTCAAAAAATACTGTAAAATAGCTGGATGTCACTGCATGTGAAAAAATAATATAAATATATTGCATTTTTTACGAACATATGTTATACTAATAATTGTGATGACGTATATTCGTCGTATTTTATTGAATTTTGTCGGTCTTAATGGCTGCTTGAGGTATAAAATGAATGCTTTCCTTATGATAAATGCTGACGCTTTTTGGGCGGAAATCGGCAATTTCTTTGAATTTGTTAAAACTGCGTTTTATGAATTTTCTTTCGCTGATGCGTTAGACATACTTCTTTTAACGCTTTTCTTTACACTTGCCGTTAAGTTTTTGCGCGGTCGTAAGGCAGGCGCTCTTATTATAGGCATTCTCGTCTGCCTCGTTGTTTTTGTAATTGCCTTAATTCTGGATTTAACGGGCGTCAAATTTATTTTGTCCGGAATTTTCCAGATAGGTGCGCTTGCTGTGGTAATTATTTTCCAACCGGAAATACGCGATGCTCTTGAGCGACTCGGATCAGGCTCTATTCACGGTATTCTCACTATCGGAGAGCAGAAGCGCAATAAGGAAATGTACTATCGCTCAATTGATGCCATTGCCTCTGCCGTTCGTGAACTTTCCGCTTCAAAGACGGGAGCATTGATAGTTATAGAACGCACGACTCAGCTTGATGATGTGCTTCAGACGGGTATTACGATTAACGCCGACGTCAATTCTTATCTTTTGAGAAATCTTTTCTTTAACAAAGCGCCGCTTCACGACGGAGCTGTAATAATCAACGAGGGGCGTATCGTGGCAGCGGGCTGTCTCTTACCTCTTACTAGGCGCTCCGATGTTGACAGTGATCTTGGCACGAGGCACAGAGCAGCACTCGGTATGAGTGAAACGAGCGATGCTATTATTATTGTCGTCTCGGAGGAGACGGGTATCATTTCTATCGCTCACGATTATGCGCTTACGCGCAACTTTACCGCCGAGAGCCTTCGTAAGTATCTTATGAATAAAATCCTGCGCACCGAATATACAGAGGATGAGGGCGTTTGATTTTGGGAGAAAGTATGAAAAAGAAATTTTTAGGCATTAAACTTAATACAATTCTTACCGTAGCTCTCTGTCTTATTGCCGCGGTGGCTTTTTGGCTTCTTGTGAAATACACGGAAGCTACCGACCCTGCGACAGTCTTTATCGCCGTAAGCGATTTTAGAGGTTTTTTATGAGACGTGAGTCTTTGAATCTTTTGGTTAATAACATCAAGCTCCCGGTAAGCGCCTCTGTTAAAGAGGCGTTTTCGGTTGCTAAGGGCCGACTGAAAAGAGTCGGGATTGACGTTAATGAGGACGATTGCTCTGTGTTTCGCCGCAGTATTGATGCACGAAAAAAGGAAAATGTTCTTTTTGTTTATTCGGTTGCGGTTAGGGTCTTTTGCGCCATACCGAGCGAGCAGCTTTTAAAGAAGAACGATGTTGCTGTTTTATCAACCGAAAATCCGGAGCCTGAGATAGGCAATGAGAAGCTCGCATCACCGCCCGTCGTGGTAGGCACGGGTCCTGCAGGACTTTTTGCGGCTCTTATGCTTGCGGAGCGTGGGTATTCGCCTGTTTTGCTTGAGCGCGGTGGAAGTGTTGAAGAGCGCAAGCACGCGGTGGACAGGCTGAATAGATTTCACGTTCTTGACCCTGATACCAATATTCAATTCGGTGCGGGAGGTGCGGGCACCTTCTCCGACGGTAAGCTCGTTACCAGAATAAACGACCCTATGACCTCTTACGTTCTCGACCGCTTCGTTGAGTTCGGCGCAGATGAGTCAATAAAATATATCGCAAAGCCTCACGTCGGTACTGACGTGCTTTCGAAAATTGTAGACGGTATGCTCTCCCGCATAGTAACGCTCGGCGGCAAGGTATTTTATCATACCCGTTTTTTACGCGCTAATGCAAGAGACGGACGCGTTTTTTCAGTAATCACAAGCAAGGGGGAAATACCTGCGGGCGCACTAATACTTGCCGTAGGTCACAGCGCGAGAGACACCTACGAGAGCCTGATTTCCGATTCCTTTTCTCTTGAAGCAAAGCCTTTTTCGGTGGGAATGCGTATTGAGCATCTCACTGAGGACATAGACAGTGCTATGTACGGCAACTTTGCCGGCGACGAGCGTCTAGGGCACGCCGAATATGCACTTTCGACCAACACGAAGGAGCGCGGAGTATATACGTTTTGTATGTGTCCCGGCGGAGAGGTAGTAGCGGCTACCAGCGAGGCGGGAGGCGTGGTTGTTAACGGTATGAGCTATAACAGCCGCGGCGGCAGAAATTCCAACTCAGCTGTTGTTTGTTCTGTTTTTCGCGAGGATTACGGTAAGACACCGAGGGATGCTATCAATTTTCAGCGGCGTATCGAAGCAGCTGCTTATGGGGCGGGGGGAGGAGACTTTTCCGCTCCCATAATAACGGTAGGCGATTTTCTCAATGGGAAATGTAAGAGCGAGCCATCGCGTATAACACCCACTTATATGAACGGCGAAAACGTAAGACTTGCGCGCCCGGAGACTTATTTGCCGGGCTTTGTGTGCGAGTCGATTAAGAACGCACTGCGGGATTTTGACAGGAAAATTAACGGATTTTCCGCACCTGATGCGGTGCTTACGGGCGCTGAAACAAGGACCAGCGCCCCCATAAGGATTTTAAGAGATGCCGAGGAGCGCCTTGCTATCGGCTACTACAATTTATACCCTGCAGGCGAGGGAGCAGGCTATGCAGGCGGAATTACAAGTGCCGCAATAGACGGCACGAGATGCGCACTTGCGCTTATGAAAAAATTCGCTCCCAAATAAGCAGGTGAAACTAAGACTGCCATTTAACGTGTTAATAAAATGGAAGGCGGGAGAGATCCCACTACGGTTCAGATAATGAAAAATAAAAAAGAAACGAAGGAGAAGCGCTGGATTTTCAGATGTGACGGCTCAGAAGAGTCGACAGAAAAAATTGAAAAAATAGCAAGCTCGCTCGGGATAGACCCGATTATTGCGAGACTTCTTTACAACCGCGGCTACACCGATACGCTGTCGGCTAAAAAATTTATCGATATGGAGAGTGAGATGCTTTCCAATCCCTTTGATATGGCGGATATGCAAAAGGCGGTTGACCGCATCGCACGTGCTGTGAATGATGGAGAAAAAATCACTGTTTACGGCGACTACGACGTTGACGGAGTTACGTCTGTTTGCACACTCTACCTGTATCTTTCCTCTCTTGGCGCCCAGGTTGAGTATTACATACCAAATAGGGCGGGCGAGGGCTACGGGGTATCCAATTCGGCTATAGAGGCAATTGCAAACGGAGGCACAAAGCTGATAATAACGGTCGATACAGGTATTACGGCAAACGACGAGGTCCTCTTTGCTAAAGAGCGCGGTGTTGATTTTATCGTAACCGACCATCATGAATGCCGTTCTGATTTACCGCTTGCTGAGGCTGTCGTAAATCCTCATCGTCCCGATTGCCCTTATCCCTTTAAAGAGCTTGCCGGCGTCGGCGTTGTTTTCAAGCTTATCTGTGCATATGAGGAGGCTGTGCTCGGTTATTCCCGCAAGGATGCGGCGAGACATATTTTTCGAAACTATGCCGACCTCGTTGCTATAGGCACGATAGCAGATGTTATGCCTATAAAAGAGGAAAATCGCATAATTGTAAAGCTCGGACTTGATATGATTGAAAACTCGCCAAGGGTGGGAATATCCGCGCTTATCGAGGCCTCCTCCTCAAAGCTCGAGAGTCAGCGAATTGATAATAAAAAGAGGAGAACCAAGATAACCTCAGGTTACGTAGGCTATACGCTTGCACCGAGAATTAACGCGGCAGGCCGTATAAAAACCGCGTCGGTTGCCGTGCGCCTTTTTCTTTCCGAGGACAGCGATACCGCTATGACTATCGCCGAGGAGCTTTGCCGCACGAATAAGGAGCGTCAGGCAGAGGAAAATAAGATAATGGAAGAGGCATATCTCAAAATCGAGAAATATGATATTGAGAAAAATCCCGTAATTGTGCTTGACGCGGACAACTGGCATCACGGTGTTATCGGTATCGTCGCGTCGAGAATTACCGAAAAATATTCCCGTCCGTCAATACTCGTTTCCTTTGAGGGTAACGACGGTGTTCCCGCGCAGAGTGATGTCGGCAAGGGCTCGGGCCGAAGCATTAAGGGTATGAACCTCGTTGATGCGCTTTGTTATTGCAGCGATCACCTCGTTAAATTCGGAGGGCACGAGCTTGCGGCAGGTCTTTCGGTAACGAGAGGCGAGATAGATAATTTCCGTGCTCTTATCAACGAATACGCAAAGAATAACCTTACTAAAGAAGATATGGTATCTACCGTTGAGGTCGACTGTGAGCTTGAATTTACCGATGTAACGCTTGCGCTTGCGGAGGCACTTTTGAGGCTTGAGCCGTACGGTGTTGGAAATCCCGTTCCCACCTTTGTTCTTCGCGGTGTTACAGTAAATGAAATTTCATCTATAAGCGCGGGTAAGCATACAAAGCTGATACTTGGAGACGGAAAATATACTATTCCCGCTATGTATTTTTCACAGTCCCCGTCCACGCTTGGTATTTATGTCGGCGATAAAATCGATGTGCTCTTTAACGTTGATGTCAATAATTGGGGAGGCAGAAAGTGCGTTCAGCTTATTGTGAGGGACATCACTCACACCGCTGCGCAGAAGCTAGTGTGGCAGAGAGAAGAGGAGCGATTTGGTGAGATTTGGGCAGGAGGCTTTTTTGCTGAGGAGGAAAATCTGTTTCCAACCCGTCAGGACTTTGCAGAGGTGTACCGACTTCTATCAAGCGCTTTGCGCTCGGGTACCGACACGATGTCCCATAGAGATATTCTCTCAAGACTTTCGCGCTCGGACAACGGCGCCAGGATAGGTTACGTAAAGTTAAAAATAATCATCATGGTTATGAAGGAGCTTAATATCGTGACTATCGATGAGATAGAGGACGAGGTATATAAATTCGGAATTCATTACTCAACGACAAAAACAGACCTTGAAAAATCCACTCTGCTTCGCAAGCTGCGCTCGCAAATGACAAGAGGCAGATAACAGTAATTTAACACGTAGGAAAAGCATATGTACGTAGAAATGCAATCACTTCTCGACCTTATACGTCGGAATGAAAAAAATTATGATATAAATAAGATTATAGCGGCATACGAGTACGCAGAGCAGCTGCACGACGGACAGATGCGCCAAAGCGGCGAGCCCTATATCAGCCATCCGGTCGCCGTAGCGAGAATTGTAACTGAGCTCGGTCTTGATACCGACTCGATTTGTGCCGCCCTCCTTCACGATACCGTAGAGGACTGTGCCGACAAGACAAATCTTGAAATTTTGACCAAGATGTTCGGCGGTGAGATTTCGATGCTTGTCGACGGTCTCACTAAGATAATACAGGTTCAGGTTGCTGACAAGGAAGAGGCGCATATCGAGAATATACGCAAGATGCTTCTCGCGATGAATAAGGACATAAGGGTTATTTTTATAAAGCTCTGCGACCGACTTCATAATATGAGAACGCTTTCCGCGAAGAAGGAAGAACGGCAGAGAGCAATAGCTCTTGAGACAATGTATATTTACGCTCCTTTAGCGCATAGGCTCGGTATTCAAAGAATCAAGCAGGAGCTCGAGAATCTCAGCCTTTTTTACCTAGATGCCGTTGGATATGACGAGGTGCATTCTTCAATAGAGAAGAAGTACGGTCAGAACCGTGATTTTATAGAGGAGGCAAAGGAGCTGCTTCGCGTAAAGCTCGCGGAGAATAAAATCAACTTCACACTTGAGGGTAGAATTAAGTCGGTTTACAGTCTTTACCGTAAGATGTATACCTTGAACAAGTCCTTTGACGAAATATACGACTTCTACGCCTTAAGAATTATCGTCGATACCGAGCTTGAGTGTTATACCGCGCTCGGTCTCGTGCACGAAATGTTCAAGTCTGTGCCGGGCAGATTTAAGGACTACATCTCAACGCCCAAGCCCAATCTCTACCGTTCGCTTCACACGACGGTTATAGGTCATAGCGGTATACCCTTTGAGGTGCAGATAAGAACCCGTGAGATGCACGAGGAGGCAGAATTTGGCATTGCCGCGCACTGGAAATACAAAACCGGTGAGAAGGCAAGCGGCAATATAGACGAGAAGCTACGTTGGATTTCTCAGCTTCTCGAGTCGGATGAAAACACCCGTGACCCCGACGAATTTATCCACTCGTTTAAGACGGATATCTTCCACGACGAGACGTTTGTTTTTACTCCGAAGGGTGACGTGATTTCGCTGCCGCAGGGCTCTACCGCAATCGACTTTGCGTATGCGATACACTCCGCTGTCGGAAATAAAATGATGGGTGCAAAGGTTAACGGCGTAATCGTACCTATTGATAAAATACCGCAAAACGGTGATATAATTGAAATTATAACCTCGCAGTCCTCGAAGGGCCCGAGTCGTGATTGGCTGAAAATAGTTAAAACAGGTCAAGCGCGAAGCAAGATACGTCAGTGGTTTAAAAAAGAGCGTCGTCCCGAAAATATTGAGGTCGGCAGGGCAGAGGTTGAAAAGGAGGTCAAAAGGCTTGGCGGTTGCACTGATGCGGAGCTTAACGAAATTATAACGTCGGTTGCCAAGCGCGTCGGAATAAACACAGCAGACGACTTTTACAATACGCTTGGCTTTGGAGGAATAACGCTGCAGCGCTTCCTGCCGAAAATTAAGGAGGAGATAGATAACCTTCATTCCGACGGAGAGGAGGACTTAACACCGGAAGAAGAGCTTTCGAAGGTTAGGCTGACAGATACCTTTAAGCGTACTCGCTCGGCCGGCGGTGTTCTCGTCGACGGTGAAGCAGGCTGTCAGGTCAAGTTTGCAAGATGCTGCAACCCTCTTCCCGGTGATAAAATCGTTGGCTTTATTACCCGAGGCTTTGGTGTATCAGTTCATAAGGCCGACTGTCCTAACGTTACAGAGTCCCGTCGTAATGAAGAAAATCTTGCGCGTTGGGTACGTGCCGAGTGGGAAAAGATTGAGGGTGCATCTGCGAACCCAACCTATGAAGCGGCAATTCAGGTTATTGCAGAGGACGGTATCGGTGTTATCGCTGGCATTTCAGTGGCACTTGCCGACATGAAGGTTTCGATATCGCAAATCAATACTCAGGCGCAGAAAAACGGTCAGATGGCAATTAATATCGTTGTGGGCTGTAAGAGCACATCGCATTACGACTCCATCGTATCTGGCTTGCGTTCTGTTGCGAAGGTTGTCTCTGTAAGTCGTGGATTTACTCATTAAAGGAGAGGATTTTTATGATAGCCGTAATACAAAGAGTGTACTCGGCGAGCGTCGTTGCGGACGGCCTCTTGTCCGGGAAAATTAATAAGGGACTTTACGTTCTTCTCGGTGTAAAAGACGGTGATGCAGAGTGCGATTCGACAGCACTGGCGGAAAAGATTTCAAAGCTGCGTATTTTCAGTGACGAAAGCGGGAAAATGAACCTTTCGGTAAAGGACGTATCGGGAGAGATTCTCGTGGTTTCTAATTTTACGCTTGCGGCAAACTATGCTCACGGGAACCGTCCGGATTATCTTCTTGCGGCAGCTCCCGATGAGGCAAGGCGCTTGTATGAGCATTTTATTTCTGAAATAACCGTAAGGCTCGGCAAATGCGAATCCGGTGTTTTTGGTGCGGATATGTTAACCGATATGCGCACTGACGGTCCTGTAACGATAGTTATGGACTCTGATATTCTACTGAAAAGGGAGGTAGCGCATTGATACTCAATATAAACGGCGATATAAACAGATATTACGTTCAAATGCTTTGCATGGTTTTCTTTCCCGGCGCGACCTTCGGCAAGGATGAAGTACCTGCGGAGGGTATCCCGGAGGTGACGGTTGATGTATACGATAACGGCAGTGCTGCTTCGGCATACGTTACGATTAAGCTCAACGACCGTGTTTGCGAGGCGGATGAAACCGTTCCGTATACCGAGGAAATTAATATAGCCAATCACGCATCTATTGCGGTTGGCCGTGCTATATTTGCGGCAGGCAAGGAAATGCTCGGTCATATTCCGCCCTGGGGTATTCTAACTGGCGTAAGACCGGCAAAGGTTGCGGGTAATCTTCTCTCGACGGGTAAGGGTATTATCAAAACGAAGAAGATTATGCGCGACGAGTACTTCCTCAATCCACAAAAGGCTGCTCTTGCCGTGTCGGTTGCTTCTGCCGAAAATAAAATTATAAAACGAATGGAAAACAATACCTGCTCGATTTACATATCCATTCCTTTTTGCCCGTCACGCTGCGCGTATTGCAGCTTCGTATCCTACACAACTCCGCGACTGCTTGCTATGATAGACGATTACGTTGAGGCGCTTCTTCTCGACCTTTCCGATACTTTTGAGACGGTTAGACGCCTCGGTCTTGAGGTTACGACGGTTTATATAGGCGGAGGCACACCTACAACACTGAATACAGAGCAGCTCGGAAAGATATTTAAAAAGCTCGAGGAGTATATTGACACCTCAAGGCTCCTTGAATTTACGCTTGAAGCCGGCCGCCCGGACACCATAACGCGTGAAAAGCTCGCGCTTGCAAGGGAGCACGGTGTTACCCGTATCAGTGTGAACCCCCAAACCTTAAACGATGACGTTCTCAGAGAAATAGGCAGACGTCATACCACTGAGGATTTCTTCCGCGCATACGAGCTGGCTAAGGAAAGCGGTATAAAGGATATTAACGTTGACCTTATAGCAGGGCTTCCCGGTGACGATTTTAAGAATTTTTCCGAGACTATTGACAAAATTATAGAGCTTCAGCCTACGAATATTACGGTACACACGTTTTCGGTCAAAAAGGCGTCTGATGCTTTAAGAAACAACTCGGGGGTTTACTCTCTAAGCGGCGGTGATGCGGCAAAGAGTGTATCCTATTCTCAGCTTAAAACAAAATTTGCAGGGTATAAGCCTTATTATATGTACCGACAGAAAAATACCGTCGGAAATCTCGAAAACGTCGGCTTTTCTATAGAGGGGCACGAGGGTCTTTATAATATTTATATGATGGAAGAAACGCAGTCTATTTTTGCCGTAGGCGCAGGTGCGGTTACAAAGCTCGTGCACTTTGATAAGGAAGCGCTGAAGCCTACAAAAATTAAAAGACTTTTCCGTCCAAAGTATCCGTATGAGTATTTGAGAGAATTCGAGCTTGACGATGCTAAAAAATCACGTTCCGATACAGAGTTAAGACGCCAGATATTTGAATTTTTTGGATATAACGATACCTCTGACGCTTAAGTTGACTCCTTAATTATAATAAATGAAGAGATTCGCTAATATATTTTAGTGAATCTTTTCTTTTTGGGGGATAAAGTGTTGGTAAGTATAACAACTAAAAAGAGGCGTGATGGGCGCGTGCGAGCTTCATTTGCCTCAGGAATACTCGGAGGCACGCTGTCTTTAACCGTTTCTACCGTTATAGTAAAGCTGCTTGGAGTATTATATAAAATACCTCTTGCAAATCTTCTTGGTGATGAGGGGATGGGATATTTTAATTCGGCCTATACTGTCTACGCGTTCTTTTATCTACTATGCACCGCAGGTGTTCCTAAAGCGGTTATGATACTCGTATCCGAGTCAAAGGCACGAGGTGGCGGAATTAACGAGCGCTCTATACTTAACTTCGCACAAAGAGCGTTTTTTATTCTTGGTATTATTACAACGGTAGCGTTTATATTTTTATCAAAGCCGCTTGCCGCGGCAATAGGAAATGAACAATCCGCACTGACGATGATGGCAATAGCTCCGTCGATTGTTTTTATTTCGCTTGCTGGGGTTATGCGCGGTTATTTAAGCGCAAATCTAAAGCTTTCTTCAATAGCTGTCTCGCAGATAGCAGAGGGAGCGGGTAAGCTGGCTTTCGGTCTTGTGTTTGCGAGAATTGCTATTAAAAATCAGCTTTCTATGTCAAGCGTTTCGGCTTTTACAATACTCGGTGTTACGCTTGGCGCGATATTCGGACTTATATATTTATACGTTGCAGCACGTGATGTTAAAATTTCAAGATGCGAAAAGCAAAAGCTGACAAGGTTAGATAAAAAATCTCTTCGAAAGCGGATATTTTCTATATCAGTGCCCATAACCGTGAGCGCGGCAGTAATGAGTATTACCAATGTAATAGATCTTGGCCTCATAATGCGCAGACTTGTAGAAAACGGATATACAGAGCTTCACGCAACATCGCTTTACGGAAATTACACAACGCTTGCAGTCCCAATGTTTAATCTTGTTATATCTCTCATAACTCCTATTTCAATAGCCTTTTTGCCTATGCTTACTCGGGAGGCTGTGAGAGAGGATAAAAAAGGATTTGTACGGGTCTATGAATCTACAATTAATTTTACAGCTATCCTTTCTGCTCCTCTTATGATTGGAATTACGATTTATAGCAGAGAAATTCTCACTCTTCTTTTCGCAGAGGGGGATATTGATACGGGCGCGCCTCTCTTGTGCCTTCTTTCACCGGCTATCTTTTTTGCTACCGCGCTTCTTGCGGTGAATTCCGCGCTTGAGGCAAAGGGGGGAGTAAGAGTGCCCGTTATATCTATGGCTATAGGGAGCGCGGTTAAAATATTAGTGAGCTATTGCTTGCTCGGAAATTCTTCGTTTGGCATATCGGGTGCACCAATCGGAACGGTTGCTTCTTATGCGGTGGCTCTTTTTGTATCTTTGATTATCGCGTACAGAAGATACGGCTTAAAAACTCCACTGCTTTCAAATTGCCTGCCGTCACTTGCAAATTCGCTCGTTTCAATAATCGGCTCGCGAATTGTTTTTGACAGTATATCTCCCAAAATTAATTCTACGTTAGCTCTGTTTATCGCAATCTTTTTATCGGTAATCTTTTATCTTATTCTCAGCTTGATTACGGGCTGCTTCGATTTTTCAAGTTTAAAAGAGTCTACTCCCTTGGAAAAAGGCTGATTTTGTAACAAAATACACGAAAAAATGCCTGTTTTTTAAAAAAAATTATGCACAACTATTGCATTATTAGTTTAAAATTGTTATAATGTATGTATAAAACTAAAAAAGGAAGGATTTTCAAAATGAACAAGACAGATCTCGTAAACGTTGTAGCAGCTGAGGCAGAACTTTCTAAGAAGGCAGCTGAGACAGCAGTTAACGCAACTCTCGATGCGATTGCTAACGCTCTTAAGTCCGGCGACAAGGTTCAGCTTATTGGTTTTGGTACCTTTGAGGTTAAGGCTGTTGCTGAAAGAGAAGGCCGTAACCCCAAGACCGGTGAGACAATTAAAATCGCAGCTACCAAGAAGCCTGCTTTCACCGCATCTAAGGTTCTCAAGGATCAGGTAAACGGCTAATCATTTATGCGACTTGATAAATACCTTAAGGTTTCAAGACTCATAAAGCGACGTACTGTTGCCAACGAGGCTTGTGACGGTGCGAGAATAACGGTAAACGGTAAGATTGCCAAGGCATCGTATGACGTTAAGCTGGGTGATCTTATTTCCATAGCATTCGGTACAAAATTTGTGACCGTGCGAGTTCTTGACATTAAGGAAACCACTAAAAAATCCGAGTCGGTCGGTATGTACGAGGTTGTATCCGAGTCCGACTCATAAAAAAAAGAAGCGCTGCATATTTTTTATTGAATATGCGGTGTTTCTTTTTTTATAAGATTTTGAAGATTGGAGATAATTATGGATGAGAACAAGATTGTAAAGCAGAACCTGATGATTAAAAACCGAAATCAAGTTACTATAGACGGTGTATTGAACGTCGAGGGCTTCGATGAGGGATACGTATCTCTTTCGAGCGCTGCGGGGCGAATTATTATCGAAGGGGCGGAGCTGAAAATCGAAGGGCTTACGAAGGAGGATGGCATTATCGTTATAAGCGGTAGGATAGATGCCGTTATGTATTCTAACGAAAAAACGCGCTCCGGACTTTTTGGAAAGTTTTTCAAATGACCTTTTTCACCACGCTTGAAACGGTAAGTTCTGTATTTTCTGCCGCAATTTTTGGTGCGATATTCGCTTTTTTTGATACAATTTTAAAGATTTTATCCGTCGAACTTAATCATATTAAGAAAATCAAAGAACATCTATTTTCGAACAAAAGGCTTTTTGAAATTCCAAAAAGAAGCAATGCATTAAAAGACGGTAAAATAGAAAAATCCAAAATTTTCGGTGAGGTCGCCACCTTTTTAAAAATATTGCTATTTACCTTAGGTTTTATACTTTTATCGTACTATGCGCTCGACGGTGCGGTGAGAATATATCTTCTCTTGTTTGCGGTAGGCTTTTTTCTCCTTTTCAAATATGCGTCTGACGTGTCGCTTTTCAGGTTGGCGGACTCTTTTTTTGTATTTATTTACGGAATTTTGATTATTTTTTTGCGACTTATATCCCGACCTATCATGGCAACGTCTAAAAAAGTAAAAAAAAGCTTGACGAAAAACAAAGAATGATAGAAGATATTTACAGTTATCGGTGCACACTTTTTCTTGACAAAACATATAAAATGTGGTAAAATATATAATAGAAGATAAAAGGGGAGGATGCGGGGTGATATATACGGATAAAATTACTGAAAAAGCAAGCTATTATTTTCACCAAGGCACTAATTTTTACGCCTATGAGTATCTCGGCGTTAGCCTAGAATCTCTTCCGGGAAAATACGAATATACCTTTCGCGTTTGGGCTCCGGGTGCTGACAGTGTTGGCTTGATTTCCGATTTTTCCGGTTGGCAGGCAGCTGTACCGTTCGTAAGAGTGACGGAAAAGGGTGTCTGGGAGCTTAAAATCGACTCTGACAGTTCTCTCGAAGGAAAATCCTACAAATACAGAATATCATCAAACGGTGTCACTCACGATAAAGGTGACCCCTATGCTCGATATTCTCGCGGAAAAGACGATGGCGCCTCGGTCATTTTTCTTGAAGGAAAATTCAAATTTAACGACGAAAAATGGCTTTTACACAGAAAGAATACCGTAAAAGAAGCTGACGGCATCTTTTTATCTGCGCCGATAAATATTTACGAGCTTCATTTTGGCAGCTTTATTCGTCACGAGGATAATTCTTACTACACATATCGTGAAATGGCAGAAATTTTACCGTCATATCTCAAGACTATGGGATATACACACGTTGAGTTTCTTCCGCTTTCCGAGCATCCTTACGACGGCTCTTGGGGATATCAGGTATGTGCTTTTTATGCGCCAACCTCCCGCTTTGGCACGCCTGATGATTTTAAATATCTCATTAACGTGCTTCACACCTCGGGAATAGGCGTGATTATGGACTGGGTTCCTGCTCATTTCCCTAAGGATGAATGGGGGCTTTACGAGTTTGACGGCTCGCCTCTTTACGAATATCAGGGTAAGGACAGGCAGGAGTCGAGAAGCTGGGGTACGCGTTTTTTCGACCTTGGAAGAGAAGAGATACAGTCGTTTTTGATTTCAAATGCGCTCTACTATTTAAGGGAATTTCATATCGACGGCTTGCGTGTTGATGCCGTAGCGTCAATGCTTTATCTGGATTACGACAGAACTTCCGGCGAGTGGATTCCGAATTCTGACGGAACGAACGTTAACAAGGAGGCTGTAGCCTTTCTCAGAAAGCTGAATACGGCTGTTTTCTCCGAATTTCCAGACGTTCTGATGATTGCAGAGGAATCTGGTTCCTTTGGAAAAATTACGACGCCTGTACACTCGGGCGGCCTTGGCTTCAATTTAAAATGGAATATGGGATGGGCAAACGATTTTTACGATTATGTGAAAGAAGATCCAATCTATCGCAAGCATCTTCACAAAGCACTTAATTTTCCTCTTATGTATGCTTTTTCGGAAAACTACTGCATGCCGGTCTCTCACGACGAGGTGGTGCACGGTAAAAAATCATTTATTGATAAAATGTTCGGCAGCTATGAGGATAAATTTTTGAATGCCCGTGCAGCTCTTATGCTTATGATGACTTATCCGTCAAAAAAGCTCTTGTTTATGGGCACTGAGTATGGGCAGTTCAGAGAATGGGATTATGAAAATTCGCTCGAATGGTTTATGACGGATTATCCGAACCATAAATTTTTCCGTGAGTACGTGGCTGAATTAAATGCATTTTATCTTTCACGTTCTGAGCTTTGGGATATGGATTTTGACCCTCGCGGATTTTCTTGGATTTTACCCGACGAGGCGGATAAAAATCTCGTTGCCTTCAGGCGACATAACCGCAACGGAGAAAGTGTCATAGTGGTGATATCCTTTTCGGGCAAGGATGAGCAAATAATTTTAAGGACAAATATCGCAACAGAGTTAAACGTTATTTTTGATACCGGTAACGTTCCGGATATTAAAAAGAAGATAAAAGTCGATAACACAGACGATGGATGCTTTGCGAAAATCTGTGTTCCGCGCCTTTGCGGAATGATTATGGTCGAAAATGACGGAATTAAAAAAATAAAATTAAAAGGAGAAGGGAATGTATTGTAAAAAGGAATGTATCGCAATGCTTTTGGCAGGCGGTCAGGGATCTCGCTTATACGATTTAACAAAGCAAATCGCAAAGCCTGCGGTTTCTTTCGGGGGTAAATATAAAATTATAGATTTCCCTCTCTCAAACTGTATAAACTCCGGTATTGACACGGTAGGAGTCTTGACTCAGTATCAGCCTCTTGCGCTCAACGAATACGTGTGCAACGGCGCACCGTGGGATCTTGACCGTATGAGAGGCGGTCTTTCGGTACTGCCGCCGTATCAGGGAAATACTCATTCCGATTGGTATAAGGGTACGGCTAACGCAATCTACCAGAATATAAACTTTATAAAGCATTACAGCCCCGACTACGTTCTTATCCTCTCGGGAGACCACATCTACAAGATGGATTATAAGCTGATGCTTCAACAACATAAGGCGACGGGGGCTGTTTGCACTGTGGCAACGATAACCGTTCCTATTGAGGAGGCTTCGAGATTTGGAATTTGTAACACGAATCCGGACGGCTCGATTTATGAATTCGAGGAAAAACCGAAGGTGCCGAAAAACAATCAGGCATCTATGGGTATATATATTTTCAATACCGACACTCTTATAGAGTATCTCGAAACCGACGAGAAGGATGAGAATTCCTCTAACGATTTCGGAAAGAACATAATTCCAAATCTTCTTCATAACGGTGAGCGGCTTTACTCATATAAATTTGATGGATATTGGAAGGACGTCGGAACTATATCTTCGCTTTGGGAAGCTAATATGGATCTTATCGGTGATAATCCCGCGCTCAGTATTTCGGATAAGAATTTCAGAATATATTCTAAAAATATGGCGCGTGCACCGCAGTATCTCGGACCTAATTCCAGCGTTATAAATTCTATGATATCGGAGGGCTGCCGTATATACGGCACTGTCGAAAACTCGATTCTTTCAGGCGGTGTTATTATCGAAGACGGAGCCATTGTAAAGAACTCTGTAATTATGGAGGACGTCATTATAAAGCGCGGCGCGAGAATTTATACCGCTATCGTCGATTCAGACACTGTTATAGAAGAAAATGCAACCGTTGGCAAAGAGTCGGCGGGTAAGGACGATATCGAGGTCATAGCAAAGGGAAGCACGGTCGCATCCGCGTCTTCCTGTAATTAAGGAGGTAGTAAAATGGCAATCAGTGCAGCAGGAATTATTTTCTCAAGTCTTAATAACAATACACTGTCGCGCCTTACGAGTGATAGGACGGTTGCCGCTATCCCGTTTGCCTGCAGATATAGGCTTGTTGACTTCTGTCTTTCAAATCTCGTTAACGCCAATATTTCAAATATAAATATCGTTGCAAATTATAATTACAGATCGCTTCTTGAGCATATCGGAAGCGGCAAGGACTGGGATCTTGCACGACGTGACGGTGGAGTTAACGTTATATCTCCCTTTCAGACTGCGCAGAATTCCGATGCTAAAATGTTTTCGACGCACCTTGAGGCGCTTAAAAGCATGAAGGAGTACATTAACGAATTCAAGGAAGAATACGTAGTTTTAATGGACTCTGACAGTGTTCTCAATATTGATATTTCGGATGTACTGCGTACTCACGAGAAAACCAACGCAAATATCACTATAGTAACTCACGTGGCGGATAAGGGCTTTACCTCTAAGCATCCGAGAATGATGCTCGCCTCGGTAGCCGGAAAGATTACCGAGTTTGCGCTTTCCGACTGCTATAAGGAGCGCCACCCTGAGCTTTCTCTTGGAATATACGTTATGAAAACCGTATATCTTCGCCGTCTTATTGAGGAGGCTGAGGCTTATAACCTTAATAGCCTTACACGCCTTATGCTAAAAAACTATAAGTCGTCGGATTACCGTACGTATAAGTACACGGGCTACGTAGCTACAGTATCGAGCTTTCTTGATTATTACAGATGCTCTATGGATCTCGCGACTGATGAGTCGGCAAGGGAGTCTCTTCTTTGGAAAAAGGAGGCACCTATCTTCACACGTGTTCATAACTCGTCTCCCACGGTTTACAAAACAAGTGCTCTTGTAGAAAACTCAATGATAGCGGATGATTGCGTAATAGAGGGCACGGTTATTAATTCGGTGCTTTTCAGAGGGGTTAAGATTGAGCGCGGCGCGGTAGTTAAAAATTCGGTACTTTTCAGCGGCACTCGAGTTGCAAAAAACGCCTCTCTTAACTGTATAGTTACCGATAAGGACGTTGATATTACGGACGGTGTTGTGCTTTCCGGCAATGAAAATATGCCGTTTTATATTCAAAAATCTCGGAAAATTTAATCCCGAAGGAGTGGGAAACTATGAAAATTCTTTACGTGGCCAGTGAAGCCGCACCCTTTTCGGCAAGTGGCGGGCTCGGTGACGTTATGGGCGCTTTGCCCTCTGCTGTAGCTTCGCTCGGAAATAAATGCTCGGTTATAACGCCTCTTTATAGGAGCGTTTACGAAAAACACCGCGACAGCTTAGAGCTTGTTATAGACATTTCATTTAATCTTGGTTGGCGTAAAACGGGGGCATCGATTTATAAGCTTTCAGAGAACGGTGTAACCTATCTTTTCGTTGAAAATCATTATTATTTTGATAGGGATAGGCTTTACGGTGAATTTGACGACGCAGAGCGCTTTGCTTTCTTTTCGCGCGCCGTGGTTGAATATATTCTTCAAAGCGGTGATGTTCCCGACGTCTTACATGCAAACGATTGGCAGGCTGCCGCGGCGGTAATATATCTCAAAACAGAGTATTCAAATATTGAGGCCTTTAGAAAAATCAAGACTGTTTATACAATTCATAATATTGAGTATCAGGGCAAGTATGACCCTTATATTCTCGGTGACGTTTTCGGCATTGATACGAAATACCGCGGCATAGTAGAGTATGACGGGGCTCTTAATCTCATGAAAGGGGCTATCGTCTCTTCTGATTTCGTTACTACGGTTAGTCCGAACTATGCAAACGAGCTTGAATATGACTTCTTTGCCTTCGGTCTTTCCGAGATTATTAAGGCTTCGAAAGGCAAGATGACGGGGGTAATAAACGGAATAGATTATACCTATTTTTCTCCCGAGTGCGGCGGTGATATTTATAAGAGCTACGATGCAAAAACTCTTTTTGAGGGAAAAGCCGCAAACAAAAAGGCCTTACGTAAGGAACTGGGGCTTTTTGGCTCTGACCGTCCGATGATAGTCATGATAACGAGGCTTACCGCGGGAAAGGGAATAGACCTTGTATTACACGTTTTGGAGGAAGTGCTTTCGTTTGACGTTGAGGTGGTAATACTCGGCACGGGCGAAAAAGAGTATGAAGAGAGGTTGCAAATCCTTTCCGAAAAGCACGATAACCTTGTATCACTTATTAAATTTGACAGGGTTCTCTCAAAAAAGCTCTATGCCGCTGCGGATATTTTCCTTATGCCGTCTAAGAGCGAGCCCTGCGGTCTTGCTCAGATGATTGCGTGCTCCTACGGTACTGTGCCGATTGTCAGAAGCGTTGGAGGCCTTTTTGATTCAATTAAACCGTATGGCAGCGAGGGCGCAAACGGATTTCGCTTTGATAATTACAATGCTCACGAGCTGCTGTATACTCTAAAGGGCGCACTTGAGCTATACCAAAAGCGCGAAATCTGGCAAGAGCTTGTTGCTTCTGCAAAGGCTTCTGATTTTACTTGGAAGAATTCTGCCGCTAAATATGTGGCGATTTACAAAAATATAGCAAACTGATAGGAAAAATTAATGATAAACAAAGCAAGCGCAAATCCCATTACGGGAATAAAAGCAAAAATTACAAAAGAAGAGCTAAAGGAAAGAATTGAGTCAAAGCTTATGACTCGCGGAATTACCAATCCGGAGTCCGCATCAGTAGAGCAGCTTTATCAGGCAACCGTGTACGCACTTAAGGATATAATGCTCGAGTACAGAGAGGACTTCAAATCTCGTATTAAAATCAAGGGTGCGAAAAAGGTTTGCTATCTTTGTATGGAGTTTCTCGTAGGCAGAGCTCTGAAAAAGGACGCGCAGAATCTCGGTGTTTATAAGGAGCTATGCGAGATACTCTCGGACTTCGGGTCGTCTTTCGAAAAGATATACGCCTGCGAGGTTGATCCCGGTCTTGGTAACGGAGGTCTTGGACGACTCGCTGCCTGCTTTATGGACTCGCTTTCGGCGGGCGACTATGCGGCTAACGGCTATTCCTTGCTTTACGAGAACGGCCTCTTTAAGCAAAGAATTATAGATGGCGAGCAGATCGAGCTCGCTGACGAGTGGCTTACGAGCGGCGGCGTCTGGCTCGTGCCGAGAACGGAAAAGAGTGTTTCTGTAAAGCTCGGAGGTCGCATTGAGGAGACATGGGAAAACGGTGAGCTCCGCATATCTCATTACGACTATGACGAGGTTAAGGCTGTACCGTACGATCTTTTAATACCCGGTGTTAATACCAATGCGGTGAATACGATAAGGCTCTGGCGTGCAAGACGCGCGTTTTCAAGCGTTGGATATGCTACGCAAAGCGACTACATGCGTTCGCTTTCCATTGGTGGAAATGCCGAGTCTATAACTAAGCAGTTATATCCGCCGGACAATTATGACGAGGGAAAGCTCCTTCGCCTCACACAGCAGTATTTTTTAGTTTCCGCATCGCTTCAGAGTATTTTCAGCGATTATCTTGCCGAGCACGGCTCGCTTTCGGGCTTTGGCGATAAAATTTCCATTCACATTAACGATACCCATCCCGCGCTTTGTATCCCCGAGCTTATGCGTATATTTATGGACGTATATTCTTATTCTTGGGATGATGCCTGGGCGGAGGTCATAAAGTGTGTGTCCTACACTAACCATACCGTAATGCCTGAAGCTCTTGAGACCTGGCGAGTCGACCTTTTTAGTATGAAGCTCCCGAGAATATATACGATAGTTTCGGAGATTAACAAAAGATTTACGGCTGACCTTTGGAATCTCTATCCGGGTGATTGGGATAGAATATCCCGTATGTCGATAGTAGCCTATAACCAAGTGAGAATGGCAAATCTTTCTGTTGTTGGCTCGCATACTGTTAACGGTGTATCAAAGCTCCACAGTGATATTTTGAAAAAGACCGTATTTCACGATTTTTACAAGATGACACCGTGGAAGTTTACAAACGTTACGAACGGTGTCGTTCACAGACGCTGGCTGCTTGGTGCTAATCCTGCTCTGACTTCAATGATAGAAGAGCTTATCGGACCTAAATTCCATGATGATTGCCGCGAGCTCTCAGGACTTCTGAAATATACGGACGACTCATCGGTGCTTGAGAAAATCCGCGATATCAAGCATCACAACAAGGAGAGCTTTGCTTATTACGCGTATGCAAGAAATGGCAAGCGCATAGATACTGATTCGGTTTTCGATGTACAAATCAAGCGTATGCACGAGTATAAGCGCCAGCTTCTCAACGTTCTCAAAATAATTGCCATTTATAACGAACTCGTTGATAATCCAAATGCTGATATTGTACCGCAGACCTTTATTTTCGGCTGCAAGGCGGCACCGGGATACGTTATGGCGAAAAAACTCATTAAGCTCATATGGTTTCTTGCAAAGGAGCTCGAAGACAACCCTGTAACGCGCGACAAAATCAAAATCGTGTTTATGGAGGAGTACAACGTTTCGGTAGCCGAGATGCTCATACCGTCAGCCGACATATCTGAGCAGATTTCTCTTGCCGGTAAGGAAGCGAGCGGTACGGGCTGTATGAAGCTTATGATGAACGGCGCTGTTACGATAGGCACGCTTGACGGTGCAAACGTTGAAATTTTAGAGGCCTGCGGACGTGATAATATGTATCTTTTCGGTCTCAATACTGCCGAGGTAGATGCGCTTTGGCGTAGCGGCTACGTTGCAAGAGATTTCTATCATAGCTCTGATAGGCTTCACCG
Organism: Eubacteriales bacterium; assembly: GCA_045576815.1. Lineage (GTDB taxonomy): Bacteria > Bacillota > Clostridia > Oscillospirales > CAG-272 > UBA1740. Next base: position 36,835 of record JAZNHD010000038.1, on the reverse strand, counting down.
CGCTGTTGACAGGCTCTACTATCCGATAGGCGGTCAGGATTTTTCGCATATTGCGGACTACCTTATTGGCGGTGAATACGGAATTGCCGATCCGTTCATGTGTCTTGCAGATTTTGATTCCTATTATAATGCTTATAATTCAGCGCTTTCGGATTATCGCGACAGGGCAGGATTTAGTAAAAAATCACTTATAAATACGGCTACGAGCGGTATTTTTGCCTCAGATAACAGTATTCGAAATTACGCAGACGAGATATGGCATATTTCGCCTGTCAATAAAATTAAAGCATAATTGAGGTCGTTTTTATTGAAAAGTACTTCACCATTTACGGTTGGATTTATAAATCCGCAGGGTACTGTGTCGTTTTATCACCGCGGCGCATACACACCGGATACGGCATTTGAAATATCTGAGGAAATTAAAATAAAGCTCACTTTACCGCGACGTCTCGGAGTGACTAAGGTAGGGGTAGAGCTTCTTACCGAATCCTGTGTTGATATTATAGACGATGTTTGCGGTGCATGGTCGGGACTTTGTTTAGGTCATGACGAGTACGTGTTTTCACTTCCGCCAGGGAAAACAGGTGTAGGTCTGTTTTTCCTACGCTTTTATGCCGTAGGAGAATTCGGTAAGCTGTACGGTGTAAGCTGCAAGGGAAAAATTATCTTTGATTTTGAGCCTAAGGCGCATAAGCTTGTGCAAATTATGGTTTCGGAATTCGCATATAAAGCACCTGAGAGTCTCTACGGCGGTGTTATTTATCATATTTTCGTAGACAGATTCTGTCGCGGCGGCAGCTCTAGCTTGTCCGACGGTGCGGTTATAGGTGATTTTTCTGACGGAATTCCTGAGTATCCCGCATATCCCGGTGCGCCGCTTAAAAATAATACCTTTTTTGGCGGAACGCTTGACGGTATTACGGATAAGCTGGATTATATCAGCTCACTTGGAGTAAATGCTATTTATTTGAGTCCTATATTTGAGTCCCCGTCAAATCACAAATACGATACAGCCGATTATATGACGGTCGACAGTGGCTTCGGCGGCGAGGAGGCGCTAAAACGGCTCATATCCGCCGCTGGCGAGCGAGGGATACGCGTAATTTTGGACGGAGTTTTTAATCATACCGGCTCAGACAGTATTTACTTTAACAGATCTTTAAGGTATAATACCGTAGGAGCTTATCAATCAAAGGAATCGCCTTATTATTCTTGGTACGACTTTGATAAGTACCCAGACAGGTATACGTGTTGGTGGGGAATTGAAATTTTACCGAGAATAAATCCCGATATTCCTGAATGCAGAGCGTATTTCGTTGATGACGGCGGTGTTATAGATAAATATCGCTCCTTGGGCGTTTACGGCTTACGTCTTGACGTTGCAGACGAGCTCTCAGATGACTTTATATCCGAAATCAAAAAGAGGCTTGACGAGTACGGTGAATCCGTGCTATACGGTGAGGTGTGGGAGGATGCATCCAATAAAATTGCATACGGAAAGCGAAAGCGGTACTATCTCGGCTGTGAGCTTGACGGTGCTATGAATTATCCCGTAAGGCGCGGTATAATCGATTATATAACAAAAAAAGAAACGGAAGCACTAAGATACGCGCTATGCGAGGTGATTTATAACGCTCCGAAAAGAATCAGAGATGCGGAAATGAATCTGCTTGGAACTCACGATACAGTGCGTATAATTACAGCTCTTGCGGGAGAGTCCGCCGAGGGACGTACCAATGAATATCTTTCGAAAAAAAGGCTGTCTTTTGATGAGCGTGAGTTAGGAATAAAACGTCTTATCGCAGCCTATACCGTTTTAGCAACATTGCCGGGCATACCCGCTGTTTATTACGGCGACGAGGCAGGGCTTGAGGGCTATGGCGACCCGTTTAACCGTATGCCTTATCCGTGGGGAAATGAAAATCCGAGACTGTTAGAACATTATCAAAAAATAGGCAAATTGCGCAGAGAAAACGACGTATATAAGACCGGAGATTTTTGCATTCACCTTCTTAACAAGGACGTTCTTATTTTCTCGAGATTTCACGGCGATGAGTGCTACGTTACCGTATATAACAACTCTGATTTTACTATAAATTTTGGCTTTGAAAATGAGGCGGTCTCTTTTTTTGAAAAGCAGAAATTGAAAGAATTCGCGTTAAAGCCGTGCGAGGCAAAAGTCTTTATCACAACAGCGAATAATACAATGTATATAAAAAAATGACGTATATTTTAAGGCAGTTTATTATTATTTAGTTTTTTGGAGACACCTTTATGACTATCACACTTATAGGAATGCCGGGAGCCGGCAAATCATGCATGGGACGGGCGCTTTCCCGCAGATTAGGAATGAAAACTCTTGACGGTGACCGTCTTATAGAGGAAACAACGGGTCGTAAGCTACAGGACATTATAAACGAAGACGGTCTTGGAGCCTTTAAAGAGCTTGAGGAAAGGACGCTCCTTTCGATAAACGAGGATAATCTTATCATTACTCCGGGAGGAAGTGCGGTATATTACGATAGCGTAATGCAGCATTTCAAGAAAAATGGTATTATTGTATACCTCTACGTAAGCCCTGACGTGCTCCTCAAGCGACTCGGCGATTTTTCACGTCGTGGCATAGTTTTGAAGGAGGGGCAGACAATAAAGGATCTCTATCTCGAAAGAGCACCGCTGCTTGAAAAGTATGCTGATATAACGATTAACTGCGACGGTGATTCCTACACTAAGTATCGCTGTATTGCAGAACGTAAGATCCGTGCCCTTATGAAAAAATAAAGAAGCTGCCGACACGTGTCGGCAGCTTCTTTATATACCTGCGGATATTTCCTTTAAGGCTTTATAGAACTTATCAACCTCGCGGACTGTGTTAAAACAGGAAAGCGAAATTCTGATGCATCCTGTTGACAAGGTCCCGAGTTTTTCATGCGCACTCGGAGCACAGTGTAATCCCGATCTTACGCAAATATTATATCTGTCAAGCTTCCTTGCTGCTACGCTTGACGGTAGGTTATTCAGATTGAATGAAACTATACTTCCGTAAGACGGATAAATCACCGCGTTTTTTATTGAGTGAATGCGATTCTTTATTTCATCTGAAATTATTCTACATCTTTCGCTTATTCCGGAAATCCCATAGCCGTTAATATAGTCGATCCCGGCACCGAGGGCGGAAATGGCGGGTGTAGAAAGCGTTCCTGCTTCGTACCCCTCGGGCAGAAGATTGGGCATGTACTTGCTTATGCTGTCGCTTCCGCTGCCCCCTTCCATAAAATCGGAGTGTCGCACAGTATCCTTGAATACGCAAAAGCCCGCGCCCTGTATTCCGTAGAGTCCTTTATGTGCAGGAGCGCACAGAGCGGAGCAGGGGGCGGCGTCAAGATTTATTTCTCGGTGTCCCATTGCCTGTGATGCATCGAGTATTAAATCAAGTCCAAACTCGGACGCAATTTTTGATAATTCTTTCTCTGAGATTTCTTTACCCGTTACGTTTGAGGCAAGAGTTGAAATTATGCAAGAGGTGTCGGGTCTTAGCAGCCGTATTATATTTTCTCTTATATCTCCGTCGCTAAGAAAGCAGTCGTATTCGACACCGAGCCTTTTTTTCAGTATTTCAAGAGGTCTTATAACCGAATTATGCTCTATATCCGAAATGATAACGTGACATTTTTTGGTTATAATGGTTTTTATCGCCATATTTAATGCATAGGTAGCGTTGTAGGTAAATACAACACCCTCGCATTCCGATACCTTTACAAGCTTTGCAATACGCTCTCTTACCGAATATATTTCTTCTGCGGCTCGCTGGGCTAAAAAATGCGAGCTGCGCCCGGGATTTCCGCAGTATCTTTTTATACAGGAATTTAGCCTTTCTATGACACACTTAGGCTTTGGATAGCTTGTTGCGGCATTATCGTAATATATCAACCTGCAACTTTGGAACGGAGAACCTTATCCCGTTTTCTCCGAGCACCTTTATAGCTTCAAAGTAATCTTTATTCGATATTTCAAGTCCGTGTCTGCAACCTGTGCCGCTATCCTGTGAGTCTGTTTTTATGAGTTTCGACTGAATTCCGCACCTTAAGAGCAGCTTTCTCGCCTTCATAGCGTAAGTGACGGTTTCGACCGTTACTACCGTTTTATTCAAGTCCCAAACTCCTTCCTTGTGCCGTAGCACGAATACATTCAAATGAATGTATTAACAGTTTATGCCTTTTTATAGAAAAGTTGACGAAAAACGCTGGACTTTTCGCTATAAGTATGTTATACTAATTATTATTAACGTGAGGTTCGGTTATGTTTAATATTTTTTGCCCCGAGTATAACGGCGGCTTTGCCTCGAATACTTATATAATTGAGTCTTCGGGCGAGTGTGCTGTAATAGACCCGTCAGTACCGTATTCCGACAGTCTTCTACCGGGTAAGTTAAAATACATTTTCATAACTCACGCGCATTTTGACCACATGCTTTGCATAAATTCATGGGTGAGTGCAACGGGAGCACCGGCTTATATATCGTATGCAGATAAGGACGCACTCCGTGACCCGTACAAAAACTGTTATAGTCTCTTTTTCGGGAGTGACGACGGATATTTCGGCGAGGTCTCATTGATGCGTTCAGGTGATGAGTTTGCAATCGGTAATGAGGTGCTTAAAGTTATGGAAACACCCGGACACACACCGGGCTGTGTGGTTTTATATAACGGTGAGGTGGCTTTTGTAGGTGACACCGTTTTTGCAGGCGGCGGTTATGGCAGATGGGATTTGCCGGGCGGAGATTATGATATGCTCCTTCGCTCTATTAGAGCTGTTATGTCGCTTGACGATAGCCTTATACTTTATCCCGGTCATGGTGAGAAAACGACAGTCAAAGAATTTAAAAGTGATGTACACTTAAGATAGATTGAGGTTTAAAATGGAAGAAATCAAATACAACTTTATTCACGACATAATTGATGCGGATTTAGCCGAAAATCCCGAACTTAAAGTTCATACCCGTTTTCCTCCCGAGCCTAACGGTTATCTTCATATTGGCTCTGCCAAGGCGATATGGATAAATGCTATGACTGCGAAAAAATACGGTGGAAAATTTAATCTTCGATATGACGATACGAACCCCTCTAAGGAGGACAACGAGTACGTGGAGAGCATTTACGAGGATCTTACGTGGCTTGGCTGTGAGCCTAGCGGCGGTGTTTTCTACGGCTCTGACTATTTTGATAAGTGCTACGATTATGCAGTAGGTCTTATAAAGGCCGGTAAGGCGTACGTATGCGATCTTAACGCCGACGAGATGCGCGAGTACAGAGGCACGCTCACCGAGCCGGGTAAGGACAGTCCTTACAGAGACAGAAGCGTTGAAGAAAACCTTGATCTTTTCAGACGCATGCGCGACGGTGAATTTCCTGACGGGGCAAAGACGCTCCGCGCGAAGATAGACATGTCCTCGTCTAATATGAATATGCGTGACCCCGCGATTTACCGCATAGTTCACACCGACCATCACAGACAGGGAAATAAGTGGTGCATATATCCTCTTTACGATTACGCGCACCCAATTCAAGATGCAACCGAGGGGATAACCCATTCGCTTTGCTCCATTGAGTTTGAAAACCACCGCCCGCTTTACGACTGGGTAATCGATAACGTTGAGTTCGAGCCGCCGCTTGAGGTTAAGCCTAAGCAGCGTGAGTTTGCAAGACTTAACGTAACCCATACGGTTATGTCAAAAAGATATCTTCGCAAGCTTGTTGAGACGGGACTTGTTGACGGATGGGACGATCCGAGAATGCCCACGCTCTCAGGCCTTCGCAGGCGTGGCTATACTCCCTCTGCAATCTTTGACTTCGTGGCGCGCGCGGGGGTTGCAAAGGCATATAGCGTTGTAGATTACGAGCTGCTTGAGCACTGCATTAGAGAAGAGCTTAATGACACCGCAGACAGAAGAATTGCAATACTCCATCCCATAAAGGTTGTTGTAACCAACTATCCAGAGGATAAGGTTGAGTACTTTGACGTTGCAAATAACCCCACTCACCCCGAGCGCGGTACGCGTAAGGTTCCTTTTACCCGTGAGCTTTATATCGATGCCGACGACTTTGCAGAGGTTCCGCCACCTAAATTCTTCAGAATGAAGCCTGACGGTGAGGTTCGCCTTATGGGCGCGTATATCGTTAAGTGTAATGAGATTATAAAGGATGCTGACGGTAACGTTACCGAGTTGCGTTGCACCGCGGACCTTGAGACCGGCAACGGTATGCCTACCGATGGCAGAAAGGTAAAGGGAACTATTCATTGGCTTTCCGCGGACTTTGCTAAGGAAAGCGACGTTATGCTCTACGATTTCCTATTCGATATTGAGAATACGGCAGATATTCCCGAGGATAAAACCTACGACGATTATCTTAACACCTCATCTGCCGTAAAGGTAGAAGGCTGTAAGATTGAACCCACTCTTGACGAGGCAAAGCCCGGCGAGCGCTTCCAGTTTGTGCGTGTCGGATATTTTGTTAAGGATACCAAGCGCGAGGGATGCTTTAACAAGATTGTAGGACTTAAGGATAGCTTTCCCAAAGCGGTAAAATGAATGTAAGCGAGTTTTGGGAGAGGATGCTTCATCTTGCTTCGGTTCCGAAGTGTGTCGCTTGCGGTATACCATTGGATTTTCCAGCGCGTGCGCTTTGTCCTGAATGCCTTTTTAAATACGAGAACACGAAGGATAGAAGCTGTCCAAGCTGCTCGCGAAGGCTTTGTGAATGCGAATGTACGAATAAGTTTCTCGCCTCGCACTGTGTAAAGCGTCTAATAAAGGTCTTCAGATATATAAATACCGAAGATAATTTTGCAGCTAACAGTCTGATTTACAGTCTTAAAAAGGATAACCGCAAGGATGTGGTAAGACTCTTGTCTGATGAGCTTGCAAAGGCTGTTTTGGAAAGCGTTAGGGAGCCAAACTGCTGTCTTTTCACAAACGTACCGAGAAGACGCAAGGCTATAATCCGCTATGGCATTGACCACTCAGCACTCCTTGCGCGCGCCTTGGCGGAGCATTTTGGCGCGGAATATAAGCCGCTCTTAAAATCGAAAGCAAGGCTTCCGCAAAAAGAAATGGTTGGACGCGACAGAATAAAAAATGCAGAGGTTCTCTCAAAATGCAATACCGACCTTTCGGGAAAGCGAATAATACTCGTTGACGATATTGTTACAACAGGAGCATCTATGGCTGTGTCGGCAATGACCTTGCGTGGCATGGGCGCAAGGGAGATTATAGGTGCTACTGTGGCTATCGCCTATAAAAAGGATTTATTTCTTTAAAACGGAACGAAAAAGCGAGGCAGAGTTGCCTCGCTTTTAATTTTGTTTACATGACTTTTTATACTGTGAAGGTGTCATGCCTGTGTGCTTTTTGAATATCGTTGAGAAGTAATGTGAATTTGTAAACATTAGCATTTCGGATATTTCGAAGAAGTTGTACTTAGTTTCTCTTATCAACCTTTTTGCCTCGTTTACTTTCATAGAAGCAAAATAATCAATAATAGACGTTCCGCACGCCTTTGCAAAGTAGCGTGAAATATAGGTTTTTCCAAAGGAAAGCTCACGGCTTAAATCATCCATGGTAAATTTACCGTATAGATTATTTTCCATATAAGAGATGATTTTTAGAACGAACTCATCGTCTATCGTGTCTTTGGGGTTGTATCGCTTCTTTTGAGTTATGTAATATTGGTTTGAGCGCACGATTTCTATAAGCATAAGCTCAAGACGCAAAAGCACCGTCTGTTGTCCTGCCCAGAGTGCACCGTCCTCACGGAGCTTTAAGCCTTGCATCTTCGGGTCGTTAAATAGCAGCTCAAAGGTGCTCGATGCTTCGTGAATTATAGCGGCAATATGCTGCTTTGTTTCCATTGATGCTGAAATCTTTCTGTTTTCAAAGTAACGCATAGCAGGGGAGTGCGAAGAAAACGTGATAATAAATATATTCGGTGCTACACCCTTAATTGTTTTTAGCATATGGCGCTGATAGGGCTTGTGAAAATACATCTCGCCTTGACCGAGCGATATTATATCGTCGTCGGCAACTATATTGCACCTTCCTCTGTCAACGTAGACCATCTCCCACGGCTCGTGCGATTCAGGATTATCTATAAAGCTGTCGTCAAATTCGAAGTAATGAATAGAGAAAAGGGAATCTATTGCTATTGATTTTTTAATCTCGTGAGCTGTGACACGCTCGGTAATATCAGGCATTTTATCCTCCTCTCGATACTGAGGTAATTATATTGAGGTAATTATATTATACAATATTTATCCAAAAAAAGCAATTTTCTCTTGCAAAATAAATAAAATAATGTTATACTGTTATATATACAAAATTGTGTCCTTGTTTTTCGGGACAGAAGGGGCGTTTTATGACAAGAACGGCAAAAGCCATACTGAGAGTTATAGCATTATTTCTTGTGTTTATATTAGGCTTTCTTTCTTGTATTGGAGCAATCGTGGGAGTAGGATTTTATATCTATTCCTCAGTTTCTCTTGATACTGTGAAGGGCTTTGGTGCGGAGATTAACACTGATGAATTCTTTGATCCTGATGCTGAGGTTTCGCTTAGTGCTATGACTATTCAAAAGCTGATAGAGGAAGCACAGTACCTGATGTCTCTCGGTAGCGAGGCAGATCTTGATATGCTTATAGAGCGTTATGGCTTAAGGCTTCCTGACGGGATGGGGAAATTTGTTCCCGACGGGATACGCAATATCCCTCTTGCTGAGCTCTTCTCGGCGAACGGAATAACGGCTATTCTTGAAAGCACTGAGGTTGATTTCATACTTGAGTTTATTCCCGATGGTATAATAAGCGTTCAGGCTAAGGAAGCGCTGAGCGGTAAGACGCTTGATGCAGTGGTTGAGCTGAGGCTTGGATATCTTCTTGAAGGTGTAAAGCTCGGTTATCTCACGGGAGTAGCATATGAAACCAAGGAGGATGGAAGCTACGAGGTCGTGCCCACCGATCCCGACCGCCCCACCACGCTTGAGCTTCTTGCACCGTTGGATCTCGGCGCATTGCTTGAGTCGATTTCCGGAGAGAGCGGTGAGGACATATACGCGGTTGTAAAAGATACCGTTGGCGACGTGATGCTTGATAGCCTGGTATCCTCTCTGACCAATGACTTTTCTAATTCTTTACTTTCCGGGATTTTAGGCGACGCGACGATTTCGGATATGATAGTGTATGATGAAGAATCGGGCGAGCATTTCTTTGATATGCTTGCGGTGCTTGACAACCGTACCGTCGGTGATGTTCTCAATTATTATTACGACGAAAATGCGGATAAGTGGTATGAAAGCGAGGGCGGTGAGCCTGTTGACACGCTTTTTGCCGCTGTGTGCGGAGTATTATGCTCGGATCTTTTAGATCCCTCAGCGGATCCTGTCACAGGAGAGTCACGCACGCAGATTGACATTATCCTTGATGCCACCGGCGATCTTCAGCTTGGTCACCTTATGGGTTATGAGTTTGGATATGTTGATGAGCTCGGTGCAGAGGAGTGGTATAAGCATTCCGATGCCGGCTACACGTATCCGAGCAATTCAGAAAAGGCCTTTCTTAATATAAAAATGGAAGCCGTTCTCGGTGAAAATCCTATTGATGACGCCTTCGGCACTCTTTATGTTGGCGAGCTTATGGGATATGAGCGTGTAGCAAATCCCGATTACGATTCGAGTGATGCGGAATCCAAGGAGTTTATTTGGGTTGATGATAACGGCGATGAGGCAGGTGCCTTGTACGCAACGCTTGCGGATTATACAGTTACGAGCCTGATGAACGGTGGACTTTCAACCGACGACTTGATGAACGATTTGGCTTTGTGTGACGTCTTAGAGCTTGAGCAGCTTTATGGATTTGACCTTTATATTAACGGTATGCCGGCCGATCACTCTCTTCTTGAAAAGGAAATTGCCGTTTGGGTTGACAATGCCGGAAATCGCGTTAATAATATGATGAACGCCTTGGCTCACCTCAGTGTAAGCGGAATTGAGAATGAGATAAACACGCTTACTCTCGGTGATATTTGCGGACTCGTCAAGTATAACGGTGCTTGGCACTCGTGGGACTATCTTCCTCTTGAGAACCGCGTTGAGCTCGTTTTGGATACAAGTCTTGCTACCGACCTCGCACACATTACATTCGGGCAATTTTCAAATAACAATTTTGAAGATGAAATCCAAAATATAAAGGTGGGTAGATTTATCGGTTATACTCTTGGCATAGACGGCGAGTGGTATGACGGTGAAACTCTAGTTGAAGGCGGTATCATAAGCGCATTCACAGACCTTACCCTTAATGATCTAAGCGATGATTCTAAGGTACAGACCGCTATACAGGATATTGACGTTTATGAGGTTCTTGGCTTTAAGAAGGATTCTGTTACAGGTGTCTGGAAGGATAAAGACGGTAACGAGCTCAGCGGTGTTATGCGCGAGATTGCCGAGTGCAAGGTTGGAGAATTAAATAAAACGATCAACGGTATGCAAATAGGTAAAATTGCCGGTTATACCTTCAACGAGCAGAGCGAAAAATGGGAGGATGGAGAAGGAAACGCAGCATCCGGTATTCTTGGCGCGCTTGCGGATCTTAAGATCGAGGACGTAACCAACGAGGATACTCTTTCCGAACGAATTCAGACAGTCACGGTTGCTGACGTTCTTGGATATGATGACAGTTCAGGCGTTTGGAAGGATAAAGGTGGTAACGCAGTTAAGGGTGTTATGGCTGTTATTGCCGGTTCACTTGTCGGAAACATTCAGGATACTCTCGATGATGCATATATGGGTCATATTCTCGGCTACGAAGAGGGGGCGGGCGGCACTTGGACTAAAAACGGAGTTGCCGTTGACGGTCTTATGAATGCAGTGGCAAACACCAAGTTTGAAGAGCTCGGCGCTCTTTATTCAAGGCTCACTATTGCTGACATTATTCCGGAAAACCAGCGCAATACGGGATTCCTTAGTCTTATAGCTCCCCAAACAACTCTGGAGAATATAGGCACGGAAATAAACGACGTCTTCAACGATAGCACAATCGGTGAGCTTGTAGATAAAAAAATTATAGAGATTGATGATGAAACATGCGATAACCTTGACACTCTGATAGGAACGGAATGGCGCACTAAACCGCTTCCGAAATCGATTCAGTTTATTGTTGACGAGCTTATTAAAAAAATTTACAGCACGCCGCAATCTTAACTCTAATTTAAAAATCGCCGTCTGCAGATGAAAATCTGCGGGCGGCGATTTGGTTTGGCATCGCAAACATGCGAACCCAATTCTTGCCATAGGCAAGAGAGGATTCGATTCTATACCCTCGCCATCACAAAAGCAAAACCGCCCTTTTGGGCGGTTTCGCTTTTGTGGCGGAGAGAATGGGATTCGAACCCATGATACCGGTTAGGGTATACACGATTTCCAGTCGTGCGCCTTAGACCAACTCGGCCATCTCTCCACGAGACCTCTATATTATAGCAGACTGATTTTCAATTGTCAAGTGATTTTTTGCCTTTTTTGATAGTTTTTTGATTAAATAAGTATTTTATATATTTTACTCTTGACAAATCTGTTATTTTCTCATATAATATTAGTATCTTTTTCGACAGGAGATTTCTTTAGATGAGCCTCAAGGTGCTTAAATTCGGCGGTAGCTCGCTTGCCGATGCCGAACATTTCCGTTCGGTTGCTGAAATTATTAAGAGCGATCCTACAAGACGGTACGTTGTTGCTTCTGCTCCCGGTAAGCGCAACAACGCAGATAACAAGATTACCGACCTTCTCTACAAGTGTTATGCACTAGCCGCAGACGAAGAGGACATAACCGATGTTTTCGAGGAAATTAAAGAAAGATACGTAGCTATCGTAAACGACCTTGGCATCGAGCTTGATCTTACCGAGGTGTTTGAGAAAATCAGACTCTCCGTCCTTCATAGCTCCGGCCGCGATTACGTTGCCTCAAGAGGCGAATACGTTAACGCTATGATACTCGCAAAATATCTTGGTTTTAGCTTTATAGATGCTAAAAAGGTTATTTTCTTCAACGAGGACGGTACCTTTAACGCAGAGAAGACCAATGACGTTATGCGTGACTACCTTGCAAGATATGAGTATGCCGTTATCCCCGGATTTTACGGCTCAATGCCTAACGGAACGATCAAGACCTTCTCGCGCGGTGGCTCAGATATTACCGGCTCGATAGTTGCAAGAGCTGCTTCTGCGACTCTCTATGAGAACTGGACTGACGTATCCGGATTCCTTATGGCTGACCCGAGAATTATAGCTAACCCCCGCCCCATAAAGACTATTACTTATAAGGAGCTTCGCGAGCTTTCCTATATGGGCGCTACCGTTCTCCATGAGGATGCTATTTTCCCCGTAAGATATTCAAAAATCCCGATTAACATAAGAAACACCAATAAGCCTGAAGATGACGGTACGTTTATCGTGCCTGAGACTGATGAGGTCAGCGACTCTGTAATTACCGGTATCGCAGGAAGAACGGGCTTTTCGAGCATCACCATTGAAAAGGCTATGATGAACTCCGAGCTTGGTCTTGGTCGCCGTGTGCTTCAAGTGCTTGAGGAAAATCAGGTTTCCTTTGAGCATTTTCCCTCGGGTATCGATACTATGACGGTTATTGTTTCCACCAAATCCCTTCAGCAGAAGAGAGGTGACGTGCTTGCGGGAATATGCAAGAACGTAAATCCCGAGAACATCTTCGTTGAGGAGAACCTTGCGCTTCTTGCCGTCGTTGGACGCGGAATGGTTAAGGCAAAGGGTACTGCAGCGCGCGTATTTACGGCACTCGCCGATGCGGGCGTCAATATCAGAATGATTGACCAGGGCTCAAGCGAGCTTAACATTATCGTCGGTGTTGATGCTAACGATTATATTGTAGCTCTTAACTCGATTTACAATGAATTTGTAAAATAAAATAAAAAATGTAGGATTCCGCGGAATCCTGCATTTTCTTTATAGCATTTTGAGAAGCTCTTTGCCTGTATCGACCATATTCTTTTGAACTCCGCTTCTGTAATTTGAGTTCGAGGTCTCATATCCTCCCTCTGCAAAGGAGTCATCACCGGGAAAATATCCGCGCGCACCGTTTGTAAGAGCGCAGGGAATAACCATATCGAAATTCTCGCGCGACTCCTTAAGCTCCATACCGATAGCGGTGAAGGGCTCACCGGGAATACCGATGAATGCAAGGCTACCGATAGCAAGACCGCTGAGCGGCACCTCAAAGAACTCGGGGCCGTCCTTAAGTCTTAAAATTCTTCTCGCGTTTGCAAGGGCGGTTGTAAGCCCCATACCCGTAAACGGAATCTCGTCGGTGCGTCCTTCCTCATAAAGTCTTGAATATTCAAGCGCAAGAGGAATCTCGTCGGGCGAGGGGGTGTTTGCGGGGAGCTTTGCAACCTTTTCGGCATAGGTAATCTTATCGACGTCAACGTAAGGCAGCTTTTCGTATACCTGAAGCGCCGCACCTGCAATAACCTGACCCATGTGACGTGCGTGAGAGTAGCCTCTGTCAACGTCGTCAAAATCTCTCGTAAGTCCGTTTCTCTCGCCGCCGCGAGGCATAACGTTAACGTGGTTGACGTCGCCCTCAGCGCCGTTAAATACAAGGCATTTTGTACCGGGAACAGCCGCTTCCATTGTAGTTCTTACAAAGCCGGGCCAGTCGGCAGAAATAACGCTGCCGCCGACGGTGTCGGGGTGTGTGCCGAAGTTAATAAGTACGATATCGTCTGCACCGTCACGGTCAAACCTAACCACGCTTACGCGCTCGTCGACCTCGCCGATAGACTCAACAATATCGGGGTTGAGTACACCGGGATTAGTTCTTACAGAGCCGTCCTTCATTCTGTATCGGCGACCAAAGGAAATACGAGGTGCGTTAGCCACGCCAAAGCCCATTTTGGCAGGCTTCATATCAGCAAGAGCAAAGGCTACCGCATCTCCCATTTTCTGCATAGTGTTATTGAAATAATCACTGACAAGCTTATCCTCGTGGTTGTGCTGCATAAGAGGAGCGGTGTGCGAGTGAGAGCTTCCTATAAAGAAGGCCTCACGGGGCAGGGAAAAGCGCTTGGAAAGATAGTCTCTTATAACGTCGCAGCCGTTTAACTGAACGTAAAGAGAGTCAAGCGTTATCATAACTGCGGTTGTACCGTCCTCAACCGAAAGCGCAAGCGCGCAGGTGTATACGCTATCAAGTATTTTCTCTGCGTATCTTTTGATAAAGTATCCTGGAATTTCAATTCCAAGAGGTGGATTTACCTCTACTCTCGAGTAACCGGCTTTTAAGCTATTCATTGGAGTAATTTCCTTTCACATTAAAGTGTCTTTATTAGTTTTGCGATTCCATCGGTAATTACTTCAGCAACGCCGCTCTTGTAGTTTGAGGTTGCGGTTTCATAGCCGCCCTCGTTATACGCCTCAGTGTTGGGGAAATAACCGAACATACCGCCCGTAAGAGCGCAGGGAATGATTGTTCCAAAGCGGCTCTTTATCGCCTTGATTGCAATGCCCACCGAGGAGAAGGGCTCACCGGGGATACCAATAAGCGCGATTTCGCCGATTGCGAGCGCCGTAACGGGAATTTCAAAGAAATCGGGGCCGTCCTTAAGCCTTAAAATTCGCGCGGAATTCGCAAGGACGGTCGTTAGCTGCATACCCGTAAATGGAATTTCTCCGTCGCGTCCCTCGCTGTGCAGGGCTGAATACTTTGCGGCAAGGGGAATTTCGTCGGGGGTAGGGCGGTTAGCAGGGACGCATACCGTTGCCTTGCCGATTTTAATATCGGTGCTATCGCACCACTTTACCTTTTCAAATACCTGAAGCACAGCGCCTGCAACAACGTTACCCATATGGCGTGCGTGCGCGTAGCCTCTGTCAACGTCGTCAAAGTCCTTATGAAGACCGTTTTCCTCACCGGGACGGGGGAAGACGTTGACGTGGTTTACGTCTCCCTGCGAGCCGTTAAAGAATATGCATTTTGCACCATTTATAGCCGCCTCAACGGTTTTCTTTGCAAATCCGGGCCAATCTGCTGATATTCCCGTACCGCCTATTGTATCGGGGTGGCAGGCAAAGTTTATCAGGACAATGTCGTCGTTATCGCCTCTGTTGAAGCGGACGACACTGACGCGCTCGTCGATTTCGCCTATTGCTTCCAGTATATCGGGATTTTTAACACCGGGGTTTGTTCTTACCGTACCGTCCTTCATTCTGAAGCGGCGACTGAATGCAATTCTCGGTGCAGTACCGATGCCGTAGCCCACTTTAGCTTCCTTTAGGTCTGAAATAGCAAGCCTTGCCGCATCTCTTACCGCAAGCTTGGTTCTGTTAAAGTATTCTCTTATTGCTTCATTTTTGTGGTCGTATTGAAAAATCGGTGCAGTATGGGGATGAGAGCAGCCTATGAAAATCGCCTCCGGGGGAAGCGATAGCTCCTCGCTCACGTAATCGCGAATTTTCTGCGTTCCGTCCTTTGAGATGTATATTGCGTCAAGACCGAGAAGCACTACCGTGCTATCGCCCGATGATACGGCGGTGGCAACGGCGTAAAGCTCATCAAGGACGTGGTCTGCCTGACGCTTGATATAATATCCGCCAAGATCAATGCCCATAGGTGGCGTTATATTGACTCTTGAAAAGCCTGCTTTAAATGACATTATGTTTTCCTTTCTTATTTGCAGTTTTTTTCATTTTAATAGCCTTAAATAAAATAAGATTACAGATATGAATATCTGTAATCTTATTTTATCATAGGCCTTTTCAAAAGTCAATAAGAGTTAGTGAAATAAAAATTAAAAATCCGACTTATGTCGGATTTTTAGATAGGGAATAGCTTTATGCGAGGTTTGCTCTTATATCAGCAACCCAAGCCTCAACCTTTGCCATCTCCTCGGGGGAAACCTTCTTTAAGAATTTGAAGGGAAGACCGCCCTCGATATAAAGGATTTTATCCTCCAGTACGTTGGAGTTGTTGGTTTTTGCCATCTCAACAATAGGAGCTGCATTTTCAGGTGTGCCATCAATTATAAAGGCAATGTTAGCGGTAACGCTCTTCTTAAGCGAACGCATAAAGCGACAGAAGCTATCAGGCATGTTAGGTTTTGCGGTAGCAACGATTACGATAAGGCGCTCACCGTCGCAAGGGTAGGCGGGCATGATAACATCAGTGGCTTTGTCAGCTTCGATAAGTTTGGTCACGCGGTCAGCAATTGCAAGAAGCTTGCCTTTGCTGGTTTGTGTTAAAACACGCATTCTCATATGTATTTCCTCCAAAAAATAATGCTACCGATATTATAACATAACAATAAAACATTTGCAAGCATATAACGTTTTATTAATGTAATTTTATAAAAATTCACCCAAAACATAAAAAACATTATAAAAGGGAATGCGTTTGAAATATATGAGGAATTATACAAAATGGAAATTTTGTATAATTTAGGGAAGCAATTTCAGCCCAAATAAGCGGTTTTGGGGCGTTTCACAGCGGTAGATGGATTTTGAAAGTTAAAAGGACAACCTCAAGATTTTACAGTAATATCGGCGGCGGTTATTCAAAAAGTCTTAGATAATACAATCGGTAATACAATAAACAACTATATCAAATTGAAAAGCATTTAATAAGTACTTGAAAAAACACATATAGTGAGCTATAATATTATCGTAGGATCTAAGGTGATGGTAAGATTGGCAAAAAACGGAGCAGGGTGCTTCCCTGCCCGATTTAAAGCTTTTTTGATTTTTCCCTTTTCTCGAGATATTTTTTGCGCGTAGCTTCACCGCCGCGTATATGTCGCTCTGATTTGTTTCTCTCAAGGACTTGCTTTACAGCACTGTAAAGCGATGGATTAATTTTCTTAAGTTTATATGCCAAATCCTTATGTACGGTGCTTTTGCTGATTCCAAAATAATACGCTGTCGCTCGCACTGTAGAACCCGTTTCAATTACGTATTCGCCAAGCATTTCAGGTCTGTCCGTACTGTATAGATTATTCATAAATTTTTCCTCTTAACTTCAGATTTAGTCCTGTTTAAATATATGAAAGGTATGTTTTCAAAATGCAAAAGGAAGAAATAAAATTCACTGATTCTACCGTTTTTGAAGGTATGACCTCTATAAGAGCGATTTTACGCGGTATCGATGCGAAAATCAATAATAGAAAAATAGAAAAAATATTTTTTGATAAAGAAAAGCTCCCTAAAATATCAAAAGAAATAGGTTACCTTAGGGCGATTTCTTCAAAATACGGAGATTTTCAGGTTATAGAATCTACTGCGAAGGAGCTTGAAAAAATAACGCTCGGCAACTCACACGGCGGGTTAGTCGCTATAACAGGCGAACGAGTACTTCCCTATCTTGATGAGAATACAAGGCTGGCAAATGACGGATTTTACGTTATGATGCAAGGTATTGAAGACCCTTATAATTTTGGATATTCTCTGCGTTCTCTTTATGCTATGGGCTGCACGGGAATAATTCTTGATGAGCGCAACTGGATGAGTGCGGCGGGCGTTGTTGCACGCAGTTCCGCGGGGGCATCCGAAATGTTTGAAATATTAAAATCCGAACCTACGGGAGCTGCCGGAATTTTCAAGCAGAACGGCTATAAAATCGTATGCGCTGACGAGAGATGCGACAACATTCTGGGAGACTGTGAGATTAAATGTCCTCTGCTTCTTATAGTCGGCGGTGAACGACGTGGGATATCTAAAACGCTTCTTGATATGTGTGATTTGCGTGTTAAAATTGATTATGCCCGTGAGTTTTCCGCATCTCTTTCTGCAGCATCCGCGACAACTATGTTCGCTTATGAAATTATGCGTCAAAATAAAAAAACTGCCCGTTAATTTCGGGCAGTTTTCTGCTTGTTAGTTTTTGTTACCGCAACCGCAACCGCCTTTAGAAGTGTTTCTTGTGTCGTCCGTGCAGCATTCGGTTCCTTTAAACTGTGCTACGGGGAAAGCTATATTTTGGAAAAGAGCGCAAGGGTTATCGTTTGTCACACAGGGACATTCCTTATCGGGAACGCTGTAATCGGTAGCCTCTACAAGAAGCTGCGCGGGGCGCTCTATTCTCACAACCGAGAAGATACCTATGGATACGTATATCCTCGGCCCGTCGGTGTTCGTAATTATCTCGCCGTCAACACAGCATCTTACGTTTTCGGGTAAATCAATATATTCTCCGCAGGGGCAGGGGCAACCGCACTCAACAACCTTTGTGCCAAGTATTACGGGCTCTACCGTTTCTACTACCGCTATAGGCTCGTTTGTGCCTGCGGTGGTTAAGTCACCCATGTTACAGTAGGTGTTAGCAGGACCAGAGGTGAAGGTCGTGGCCTTTCCTTCTCCGCCGTAAAGAACAACTTCTTTTTCTACCGCGGCAATTCCGTTAAAGCACTGGCTTCTGCCAACTCCGAGGCATGCCTCGAACTCAATGCTAATGTAGTAACGAACGACTATCTGATAAAATCCGCAGTTGAACGGTACCTCGTTAACTCCAACGTAAGCCCAAAGGAGCTTTGCCGAACGGGTTCTTACATTGGTTGCCGCAGCTAACACTTCCTCAGCGGCGGGGGTGAGATATACTCTGGCTTCCTCAAAGCAATCTCTGTCACGGCAGCAGTCGAGAACTCTTTTGGTGTCGATGCAAACGGTGCCTCGCGAATTGCCACGAGCGCCAAGAGTTGCATTTCTGTTTTCTTGCATTGTTATGACCATTCCTTATGCAATTTTAATTCCGGCATAAGATTATATGCCTGTTAATATTTTATGCTAAGTCTGCCGTTTGGTGAATAAAAGAAAAGGCGACTGCGTGTGCAGTCGCTTTGATTTTAAATTAGGTATATGCTTTGATTGCCTCGGGACACTCGTCAACCGCAATTGATACAGTCATAACGAGATTGATGTCTTTTGTAATCTTATCAAGCTTGCCGAGTATGGCGGTGAAAGCTGCAACGTCATCACCGCAAATCTTAAGAGCCGAGTCAACGAAAATATCGGTGATATCGGAGTTGGAAGCGAGGATACCTGCAATAAAGCCGAAGAGTGCCCCAGCATCATTTACTGCATAATAATCGGTATCAATAAGTCTTGCCTTATATGTAATATCGTGAATAAGCTTATCACCCTTTTCAATGCAAACTACACTACCATTTGAGGTTGCGGATGCATTGTTAACAAGCTCTATAAGCGTCTTGGTTTTTCCGGAGCCCTTGCTGCCAATGAACGTTTTAATCATTTTGATTTCCTCCTTTTTGAGATATAAATACCTCTTGTTTATATTTTACACTAAAATCCCTTAAAAATCAATAGCTTTAGTATAAATTATTAAAGAAAATTAGAATTTGTAAAATATTCACAAATATGAGCGAAGATTACATATCAGCGAGCCTTTTTTCAAGCTGCTTTTTCATATCCTCATATCCGGGCTTGCCGAGAAGCGCAAACATATTCTTTTTATACGCCTCAACACCGGGCTGATCAAAGGGATTTACTCCAAGCATGTAACCCGACATAGCGCAAGCAAATTCAAAGAAATATACGAGATATCCGAATGAATATGCAGTGCGGTCGTCAAGCTCTATAACGAGATTGGGAACACCGCCGTCTTTATGTGCCATAAGAGTAGCGAGCATTGCGGTCTTATTGACGTAATCGAGCTCGCAGCCGGCGATGAAATTTAAGCCGTCAACGTTTGCCGGGTCTTCGGGAATCGTAAATTTAGCACCGGAATCCTTTACGCTTATAACGGTTTCAAAAAGGTTGCGTACGCCCTCTTGAATATACTGACCGAGGGAGTGAAGATCGGTTGAGAATATTACGGATGCCGGGAAAAGTCCCTTGCCGTCTTTACCCGAGCTTTCACCGTATAGCTGCTTCCACCATTCGTTCATCATAAGAAGGTAAGGCTCGTATCCAACGAGAATTTCGGTGGTTCTTCCCTTCCTGTAAAGAATGTTTCTTACGGTTGCGTACTTAAGCGCGTCGTTTGATTGTATATCCGATGTTGAAAATGCCTCGCGCGCATCTTTTGCTCCGCACATCATAGCATCAATGTCAATTCCTGCCGCTGCGATAGGCAAAAGTCCTACTGCTGTAAGCACGGAGTAACGTCCGCCCACGTCGTCCGGTACAACGAAGGTCTCATAACCGGCCTCGTCCGAGAACTTCTTGAGAGTTCCTCTTGCTTTATCGGTGGTAACGAATATTCTTTCTCTCGCGCCCTCTTCACCGTATTTTTCGATAAGGAGTGACTTAAATACTCTGAATGCAATTGCGGGCTCGGTGGTAGTGCCCGACTTGGATATAACGTTTACGGAAATATCCTTACCCTCACAAATGGATAGAAGCTCTGTGAGAGCAGTTGTCGAGATATTGTTGCCGGCAAAATATATGTCGGGAGTATCCTTTTTTAGATTGTTGTAAACGGGGCTCTTTACAAATTCAATAGCTGCGCGCGCTCCGAGATAAGAGCCGCCGATACCTATAACCACCAGAACGTCCGAGTTTTTCTTTATTTTTTCTGCCGCAATTTTGATTGTCGCAAATTCTTCCTTATCATAGTTTACGGGAAGATCTACCCAGCCGTGAAAATCGTTTCCTTGACCGCTATGCTCCTTTAGTAGAGAAAACGCAATGTCAGCAAAGGGCTGCATGTACGAAATCTCGTGCGAGCTGACAAATCCGTCCAGAAATTTACTGTCTAGTTTAAGTGACATTTTCTTTTCCTCACTTTTTATTTTATTTCAATTATATTATACAATATATTAGCGATTATTTCAATAGATAACTAAAAAAATTATCCGCAGGCAATTCTTGACAGTATACGCCAGAAAACTGCAAAAAAGCTTATTTTTTCGACACTCGCACCGACTAAAATGTCCGATTCTCCGATTATGACTTCGTCGAGCTTGTAAATTATTTTACCAACGACATCTCCCTCATTAATAGGCGCGGCTATGCTTTCGGGAATTTCATAAATCATTTCAATCCCGGAAAGTCTTCCCTTTTCTACTACTGTTGAATATTCACCTGAAATTATTGGTACAAAATCGCTCGTACCGCAAAGCACGGGAACGTTTTCTATAAATTTTTTCTCCGATTCATAAAGAGCATAGTTTGCAAAACCGTAGTCAAGCAGCTTTCTTGCGGCGGCATTTCTGGCGTCACGGCTTTTTGCACCCATAATTACGGCTATTAGCTGCATATTACCGCGCTTTGCAGTTGTGGATACGCAGTAGCCAGCCTTATCTGTTGAGCCGGTTTTAAGGCCGTTACAGCCATCGTAGTATCTTACAAGTCTGTTCGTGTTGGTAAGTGTAAAGCTACCGTCCCTAATTGTATCCTGCCATATAGAGCTGTATTTAAGTATAATTTCGTGCTTTATAAGCTCCTTCGACATTTTAGCAATATCAGCAGCGCAGCTAAAGTGGTTGACGGTTGTATCGTCAAGTCCGGTTGTATTTTCAAAAGAGGTTGCTTTAAGACCTAACTCTGTGGCACGTCTGTTCATGGCGCGCACAAACGCCTCTTCACTCCCTGCTGTTAGCTCTGCCAGCGCAACAGCTGCGTCGTTTGCACTCGCAATTACCGTACACTTGATTAATTCCTCAACGCTCATTCGCTCGCCCTCTTCAAGAAAAACCTGACTGCCTCCCATGCCCGCGGCGTATTCGCTTATCGTGACGGTATCGGTTAGGCTGAATTTGCCTGCATCAAGTGCCTCGCACACAAGCAATAAGGTCATAATTTTCGTTACCGATGCGGGTGAGGCGGCTAAAAATTCGTTTTCTCTATAGAGTACCTTGCCGGTTTTTGCTTCAATCAGATATGCCCCCTTGACGTCAAGAGCTAAATCCGTCTCGGGTCCGTCGGTAACTATTACATCTTCTGCCCCGGATTTTTGCCATGATTTTGCGTAAATTGGTGTTTGAGTTGAGATGATGAGCATTATAGAAAGCAATGTCAATATTAGCTTTTTCATATATTCTCCAATCTGCCAGAGGCATTAGTTATTATTATAATATATTTATCGCTTTGGATATATATGCTCACGTGATGCACTCGGATGTATTAAATTTTTAATTTTTACTGAACTTTTTTATTTTAACTTGTTTTTATAAATAAAGTATGTTATTATATTAAGGTAAACGAAAACGGAAAGGAGTGCTACCGTTGAAGGATAATCAGAAAAAACGCTTCAGGCTCTTTGATTTACAGCGCGAGGGCCGAGGCATAAGTAAAAAAGAGCCGATAAACGAGTCCGGTCTTAAGCGTTTCTTTATAACATATAAGGAAAACTTTGGCAAGCTGATTTCCGCCAATATGTTTTTCGTTATAGGTAATTTCCCTATCCTTTTTCTCATAATAACACTTTCAGGATATACTAAAGCCGCGGGATATTTGCCTATGAGTGACGTGTTTCAAAATCTTGGTGCTCTTGTATCGGCAAATGCTCCTACACCGTTTACGATGTCCTTGTATGCTCTGTACGGTCTTCAGGACCAGATACTCGTTGATACGACGCTAACGTACGTTTTCTACGCTATTGCCGCACTGACCGTCTTCACTTTCGGTATCGTAAACGTAGGAACGGCATACATACTTCGCAATATTGCAATGGGTGAGCCTGTATTTGTCTGGAATGATTTTTGGTATGCGGTTAAAAGGAATTGGAAGCAGGCGCTTCCCTTTGGCATAATAGATGCTCTTATACACGTGGTACTCGTTTATAATATATATACCACGCTCGCGTATACCAGTGACTTTCTTATGTCAATGATGTTCTGGAGCAACGTTCTTTTAGCGGTGCTTTACTTCTCTATGCGCTGCTATATATACGTGCAGATGGTTACATTTAAGCTTTCGGTCTTCAAAATAATAAAGAACTCCTTGATATTTACTCTTCTCGGTCTTAAGAGAAATATGATGGCGCTCCTTGGTACGCTTGTTGCAGTGTTCCTTGAAATTATATTCCTATTCTCTGCCGGCGGATTTCTTCTACCGGTAGCGATTGCGTTCCCACTCGCTATAATGCTTGCATCTATGGCGTATATGAAGGTTTTCGCTTCCTACTTCAAGATTAAAGAAATTATGATACTTCCCTATATGGAGGAGCATCCTGAGGAATTTAGCAATTCCCACGAGGATGATGAAGTCATAATGCGCGATGACGTTACAGAAAGAGAGCGTCTTTTGGAAATCAAGAAAAGAAATAATATAGAATAAAATAAAAACGGTTGCCAATGCAACCGTTTTTATTTATTTCGTAAGCTCGTCGAGCGTTCCGAATTTATATCCCATATCGCGCCAGTTATTAATTACAGTCCTTAAAATTTTTGCGTTTGTGCTTGAGGTTGGGTGAAGAAGAATTACCGCGCCATTGTGCGTATTGTCGAGTATTTTTTTAATTGCAGCCTTCTCGCTCGGTTGGCTTTTGTTGTCCCAATCGGCATAAGCAAAGCTCCAAAATATCGTTTTGTATCCCATATCGCTGATGCAGTTCAATGCGTCAACGCTGTATTTTCCTTCAGGAAAACGGAAATATTTTGACATTTCGAGTCCGGTTTTTGACTTGTATATTTCATCTAGTGCCGTCACGTTTTGCCTAATTTGCTCAGATGTGCATTTTGTAAGATCCTTATGATTTTTTGTGTGGTTGCAGATAAGATGTCCCTCATTCGCCATCCTTTTCACCAAATCGGTATTCTTGATTATAATGTTGTCAAGGAGAAAAAAGGCGGCGGGCACCGACTCATCACGGAGGATATCAAGTATCCTCTCTACGTTTCCGTTTTCATATCCCGTATCAAAGGTAAGATATAATATCTTTTCCTCGCAATCATCGCCGTGCTTTTCGTCTATATAGTACGCATTATAGTTTTTCAGTAGCTCTGCTTCCTTTTGCATTTTAGGCTGCAGATTACCGTTTCGCTTTATATACCAACATTCACTCCCGTGGGCAAGTGCCGAGCTTCCTATAACAGAAAACAGACAAAGAATACACAGCATGGCAGTAATAATCTTTTTAATAGCTTTCATTTTTGTAAATCACCAAAATTTTATTTTATAATATTATTGTTAACGGTATTAAAAAAAGAAAACACGTAAAAAAGAGGAAAAAAGAAAGAGATTTCCTAATTGGAAATCGCTTTAGAAATTACTTATACTTTCTTTTTCTTGCTGCCTCAGCCTTCTTCTTGCGCTTTACGCTGGGCTTCTCGTAGTGCTCTCTCTTACGAAGCTCGGTAAGAATACCGGACTTAACGCACTGTCTCTTGAAACGACGAAGCGCGTTGTCGAGAGTCTCATTTTCTTTTACTCTGATTTCAGCCATCTTTATTTCCCCTCCCTTCGCTGTGCAAAGAGATATAATCTCATTATTTTTACCTAATTATTATAAGATAACTTTTCTGCTTTGTCAAGTGGTTTTTTAATTTTTTTCACAAAAATGGAAAATTATTTGCGGGAAATAGCCAAAACTATTTGCGAGAGGCGCGAGCAGCGGTAAGCGTATTCTTGAGAAGCATGGTAATAGTCATAGGTCCAACTCCGCCTGGCACTGGGGTGATGAAGGAGGCAACCTCGCTTACCTCGTCGAACTTAACGTCGCCGCAAAGTCTACCGTCGGGGAGTCTGTTTATTCCAACGTCAATGACTACCGCACCCGGCTTTACCATATCGCGCTTAAGGAACTCTGCTCTGCCAATCGCAACCACGAGCACGTCAGCGGTCTTAGTAATTTCCGATAGCTCCTTCGTTCTTGAGTGACATACCGTAACGGTGCCGTTGCGCTCAAGAAGCAGGTGCGCCATGGGCTTGCCTACTATATTGCTTCTTCCAATTATAACGCAGCGCTTGCCCTCGATATCTACGTTGTAATACTTTAATAGCTCAATAACCCCCGCAGGCGTGCAAGGAAGAAAATCGTAATTTCCTATCATTATGCGTCCTACGTTTTCGGGATGGAAGGCATCAACGTCCTTCTCAGAAGAAATGGCGTTTATTATTTTTTCCTCGGATATATGCCCGGGAAGCGGAAGCTGGACGAGAATGCCGTTGACGCGTGGGTTGCGATTAAGCTCGTCAATTTTAGAAAGAAGCGTCGCTTCATCTGTCTGTTCGGGCATGGTTATCTCAAAGGACTCTATGCCTACCTCAAGGCAGGCCTTGTGCTTGTTTCTTACGTAAACCGCTGATGCGGGATTATTGCCAACAAGGATTACCGCAAGTCCGGGTACCGTGCCGTATTCAGCCTTAAAATCCATTACCTCGCGCTTTATAGACTCGCGCAAGCTGCGGCTTACAAGCTTACCGTCAATTATAGTCATTTTCTTTTCTCCTTCCCGGCTTTTGGCTGCTTTAGCCACGCAGAGCCGTGTGTTCGGGTTTTCTTTATAGCATTGTAAATGAGAAGTCCTGTATAAATCACAAAGGCGGCAGCGGCAAGAAACTGGTTTGTTCTCACCTCACCGATAAACATACTGTCGGTACGAAGCCCTTCTATCATAAAGCGTCCAAGACCGTAATATGCTGCGCCGAGATAGTAAATCTGTCCGTCATACTGCTTAAAGCGGTAAATCACGAAGGTCAAAACGACAAAGCCTATAACGTTCCAGAGAGACTCATATAAAAACGTAGGGTGATAGGGACCTGTGCCGTTAATAGTCATTCCCCACATCAAATCCGTCTTTATACCGTGAGCTTCGGCGTTCATAAAGTTACCCCAGCGTCCGATAGCCTGCGCAAGCATGACCGACGGATAAATTATATCGCCGAGGAGAAGGAAATTTAGCTTTTTGTACTTACATACAAAATACACCGCAAGCGCTCCTCCGATAATGCCGCCGTAAATTGCCATACCGCCACCGCGGATATTTATAACGTCCCAAAAGCTGTCGAAACGGTCAAATTCCACAGCAACGTAATAAAGACGGGCACCAACAATACCGGAGGTGATGGTAAAGAGCGACATGTCAATTATATGCTCTGAATCTACGCCAATCTTTTTTGCGCGATGGCAGGTTATCAAGACGCAAGCAACGATTCCGAGTGTAATAATAATAGCATACCATGCTATATCAAGTCCGAATATCGAAAACGCTACGCTGTTAACGTTAAACTCTCCAATCCCGAGTCCCGGGAAGGCTATTGAGGAAATTTTAAGCATAATAATTCCTAATTCAATGAATAATTTTTGTTTATGACGTCTGCTATAGTGATTTTCTCAAGACGTCTTGCGAGGTCTGTACTGATTGTGTCAAATATATGGTGGTACACGCAGGCTGTTTTATCGTGATTCAGTGTACAGCATTCCGTGCTGTCAACGCACTTTGCAATAGCAATAGGACCGTCTATAAGCTCTATAACCATTTTCAAGGTTATTTTCTCGGGCGATAAATTCAGTCTATATCCGCCTCGCGCGCCCTTATGAGACTTTACGATGTTGCCTATGACGAGCTTATGCAGTATTTTAAGAGTAAAGCGCTGTGTTACCGAGGTTTCCTCCGAAATGGTTTTGGCATCGGCGAGCTTATCGTGAAGCGCCATTGCAGTTAATATTCTGAGTGCATAGTCAGACTCCGACGTTATTCTCATTTTGGCGCCTCCTCATTTAAAATTTGTGGAGTGTCACCGTGGCAACACTCCGCAAACTCTGTATATTACTTCTTTGCCTTGTATTTGTCGAGAATGTTATGTATCTTCTTCGACTGGTCGAGAAGATGGCTTATCGTCCTGTCGTGGTTGAGGGTGTCGATTATATAAGCAACGTACTTGCACATATTAACCTCAGAATACCACTCTCTTGCGAGAAGCTCGGGCGTTCTGTAAACCAAATTGGTTGTGAAAATCTGGTTAAATACCCCCTCCTCGTATGCCTTGTCCATATGCTCGAGGCCGTTGCAGAAAAGACCGAAGGTTGCAAATACGAATATTCTCTTAGCACCCTTTTCCTTAAGCTGTCTTGCGACGTCGATAACGGAATCGCCGGAGGAAATCATATCCTCGACGATGATTACGTCCGTAACCTTGACGTCTCGTCCGAGTTATTCGTGAGCAACAATGGGGTTCTTTCCGTTAACGATTATTGAATAATCGCGGCGCTTATAGAACATACCGAGGTCGATACCCATAACCGAGGAATAATACATACACTTACCCATTCCGCCCTCGTCGGGAGAAATAATCATAGTTTTATCGGGATCAATCTCAATGTCCGGATACCTTTTAAGCATAGCCTTTATCATCTGATAGGTTGATCTTACGTCCTCAAAGCCACTGAGGGGTACAGCGTTCTGTACTCTCGGGTCATGAGCGTCAAAGGTGATGATGTTGGTAATGCCAATATTGGTGAGCTCCTGAAGCGCAAGAGCGCAGTCAAGCGATTCTCTGCCCGACCTCTTGTGCTGTCTGCCCTCGTAAAGCATAGGCATTACAACGCTTATTCTACGCGCCTTACCGCCTATTGCACCGATAATGCGCTTAAGATCCTGAAAGTGATCGTCAGGGCTCATCGGAACGGTTTTACCGTACATATTGTAGGTAACGCCGTGATTGAAAACGTCACAAATAATATAGACGTCATTACCGCGAAGCGAGTGATGGATAGTACCCTTTGCCTCACCGCTGCCGAATCTCGGGCAAGAGGTGTCAACAAGATACGTGCCCTCGCTGTCGTGACGACGCCATTCCTGAAGATAATTGTCAACCTGATCTGCGAAATCCTCGCAACCGCGCATTCCGATTACGCTAAGCTCTCCATATAAGCTATCCTTCATTTTAACTCTCCAATACTGTTTTGCAGTGCATGCCGTCGACAGTTCGATCGCACACTTTCGTAATCATATTATATACTATAATTTTATCCGTGTCAATAGCATTTAACCTAATTAAAGACAAAAAAAGACCAAAGATAAAGGAGGAAATACAGTGTTAGACGATTTTGGAACCCTTACCGTAAGGGCGAAGACTGCCGGAGGCGCTCTGCCTGTACCGGGTGTGGTCGTTAGAATATTCGGTGCGGAGGAGGATAACCGTTTTATCACCTACTCCCTGCTAACCGATGAGGACGGTACGGCCGAGAGGATTACACTCCCGGCGCCGCTTAAAACCCTATCGCTTTCACCGGGCGCGCCGGAATCACCGTATGCAACATATAATATTGAGGTTAGCGCACCGGGATACTTCAATAAAATAATTAATAGCGTATCGGTTTTTTCCGGTATTGATTCCATTCTGCCGATTACAATGATACCTGTATCACAGACCGACGTAAAGGATTATCCGAGAAATAATTTATCCGCTGAAATTACGCAAAACGAAAATTTGGAGTAAAGATATGCCATACACGCCAATTATACCGGAAGAAATCGTTATCCACCTGGGCGCACCCGATTCTGATGCGCAAAATGTTACGGAAACCTTTGCGGATTATATCAAAAACGTAGCTTCAAGTGAAATATATCCGACGTGGCCGACGGAAGCGATAAAGGCCAATGTCATAGCACAGATTTCGGTCGCCCTAAACCGCGTATACACGGAGTTTTACAGAAGCTCGGGTTATGATTTCGATATAACTAATTCCCCGGCATACGATCAAACCTACGTTTACCAAAGAGATATATTTTCGAATGTCTCGGAGATAGTAGATGAAATATTCGATAGCTATATTCGCCGAGAGGATTTTATCGAGCCGTTATTCGCACAGTTTTGCGACGGTGTTGAAATAACCTGCCCCGGACTTCTGCAATGGGGCAGCGTTGAGCTTGCCAACCAAGGACTCGACTACTTCAGCATACTGAAGGAATACTACGGTGACGATATCGTGCTTGAGACAAACGTGCCCGTGGAAAATGTTGTCGGCAGCGCCCCACCGGTTGCTCTGCGTGAGGGAGACACCGGAAGTGACGTCGAAATATTACAGAGAAAGCTTAATAGAATTTCGGCTAACTTTCCGGGTATACCTAAAATTTATCCGGCTGACGGCTTTTTTGACACCAGCACGACGGATGCTGTACGTAAATTTCAAGAGGTATTCAATCTAAACGTTGACGGAGTTGTCGGTAAGGCAACGTGGAACGAAATACAGTTCATATATAACGCTGTCAAAAAGCTTTACACCGTAAGCTCTGAGGGACTCCGGATTACCGACGTAACAACAAGATATTCGAGAGATCTCTCCGAGGGGGATAGCGGAGAAGGGGTGCTTTCCATACAGTATTTTCTTTCCTATATTGCTCTCTTTGTCAATTCCGTGCAAGGTGCAGCGCTTGACGGCAGCTTTGGCCCCACCACAAAAGAGGCTGTTCTTTCCTTTCAGCGCACCTACGGGCTTCCGGAAACCGGTGTGGTTGACAGGGCTACGTGGGACAGAATAGAAAACGTTTATCAAAGCATGATACAAAATCAGGATTTTAACTTCCGCGAGGGGCGGATTTTGCCCTTCCCCGGCCGCGTGCTGCGCCCCGGAACCGAGGGGGATGACGTCAGAGTGATGCAGGAGTATCTTAATTTTATTGCGAGAAGCTACTCAGAGATACCGGTGGTTAACGTTGACGGGGTGTTTGGACCGTCTACCGCGGCACAGGTTGCGGCATTCAAGGAAATTTTCGGTATTACAGGCGCCCCCGACCGTGTTGCGGCGCCCTCATGGGATGCTATTGCAAGTATTTACGACGACCTATATCAAGGAAGCACGGTAAACGTCGGACAGTATCCTGGATACGAAATATCATAAGGAGCGAGATATGTATAATATTGACGATAAGCCTGCCGCAATAAAAGAGATTCAAGGATATTTACGCGGAATTGGATACGATGCCCTGCCCGTCATAATTTCGGGCATTTTTGACGATAACACAACTCTTGCGGTAAAGGATTTTCAAAATAAAAAAAATCTCAATTCTACAGGTAAGGTTAATTACGAAACCTTTGTCATGCTTTATGACGAGTATACTGTTATCACTAACGAAAGGCGTATACAAGAAAAGCACGATTCCTTTATAACCTTTCCTATAACTCTCGGTATGTCGGGTGATGAGATTGAATACGTAAATGATTTGATAATTGAAATACTTGATTATCACGGTCATTATCATTCCGTCAGAAAAAGCTCGTACTTTTCGGAAGCCAGCGAAGAGGGAGTGATAATACTTCAGGATTTGTTTAATCTTACGCCGACGGGTAAAATCGACGAATTTACCTACGAGCGAATGCTGATTGAGAGAGATTCAATTTTTAATTTTAAGGCTTAGCGAGTTATTTTCGTGCATCGGGGGTATAATTTTCCAAACAGTACTAAAAGGATAAGAGTAAAATGAGCAACAAATTTACAGAAAAGGCTGAAAATGCATTAAATAGCGCAGTAAGACTCGCCGAATCTTTAGGTCACACCTACATCGGTACCGAGCATATATTATTATCACTTTTCGAGGATGACTCATCCTGCTCCGCCGTTATATTAAAACGCTCCAAGGTTAGCAAAAGCGCCATTTTCGATGCTATAAAAGATTATTCGGGCATTGGAATTAAAAGCGTATTAAGCTCAAAAGATACTACTCCCCGATGCAGACGTATACTCGAATCCTCATACAGAATTTCAAAACGGTATAACTCAGATAAAATAGGCACGGAGCACGTTTTGTTAGCACTTCTTGAGGAACGCGATTCGGTTGCCGTTAAAATACTGTTGCGTGCAGGTGCTGACGTCACTCTGCTACGTGAGGAGACGCTCTCTTTTTTGAGAAGCACCGAGCGCAGTATAGGCTCTCAAGAGCCGATATCCGATGCTGCAATACCAAATCTTACAAAATATGGAAAAAATCTTACGCGCATGGCTGAAAAAGGAGAAATTGAGCCTGTTATAGGCCGTGAATCCGAAACCGAACGGCTGATAAGAATATTATCGAGAAAAACAAAAAACAACCCATGTCTTATCGGTGAAGCCGGCGTAGGAAAAACTGCAATAGTCGAGGGGCTTGCGGTGAGAATTGCCGAGGGGAGTGTTCCTCCGTCACTGCTCGGAAAAACACTTATTTCAATAGACCTGACGTCAATGGTGGCGGGAGCGAAGTACCGCGGCGATTTTGAAGAAAGAATCAAGAATATTATGGGTGAGGCTTCAAAAAACGAATCTGTTATACTGTTTATTGACGAAATTCATACCATTGTAGGAGCGGGCTCGGCAGAGGGAGCGATAGATGCCGCGAATATTATGAAGCCCGAGCTATCTCGCGGTAATATACGCTTGATTGGCGCTACAACCCTGAAGGAATACCGTAAGTATATAGAAAAGGATGCGGCACTCGAACGTAGATTTCAGCCGCTCACGGTCGAAGAGCCGGATATAGAAAAAACGGTAAAAATTTTGCTTGGCATTAAATCGAGATACGAGGAGCATCACAAAATCAAAATAGACGACACCGCGGTAAGAGCAGCCGCGGTTCTGTCTGAACGATATATTCAGGACAGATTTTTGCCGGACAAAGCTATAGATGTGCTTGATGAGGCATGCGCAAAGATTAACACCAGGCGCACTGTAAACAATACTAAAATAACAAAAATACGAGAAAAAATGCGGCAGTTATCTAAAGATAAATTAACCGCCATAGCAAGCAAAGACAACACTCTTGTGCGTGATTTACGCGAGCTAGAGCGGGTGTATGCCGGCGAGCTTGCAAGCGAGGTTCGTTTTACAAGCGCTCAGGATAACAGAGAAACCGTTACCGAGGAGCATATACGTGAGGTCGTTTCGGAGATTTGCGGAGTAGATATACATCAAAAGCATACCCCAATAAACACCTCGGAGATTGCCAAGCGCCTTTCAAAAGAGGTGATCGGTCAGACAGAAGCTGTAAACGCCATTTCGTCAGCCGTTGTTCGCAGCTTCGCGGGGATATGTGACCTGTCAAGACCGAAAGGTATATTCTTGTTTCTTGGCGAAAGCGGTGTCGGTAAAACAGCACTTGCTAAGGCTATAACCAGAGAGCTATTTCATGACGAGGGAGCTCTTGTCCGATATGATATGTCGGAATATTCCGAATCGTATTCGGTATCGAAGTTAATCGGCGCGGCTCCCGGATACGTGGGTTACGACGACAGTGCTGATGCTCTTGAAAAAATACGCAAGCACCCCTATTCCGTCGTGCTTCTTGATGAGATTGAAAAGGCGCACAAGGACGTTCTTTCTCTTTTTCTTCAAATATTTGACGAGGGATACCTCACAGATGCGACGGGTAGAAAAATCAATTTCAGAAACACTTATATCATTATGACCTCTAATATCGGCTCAAATAAATTCAAGGAAACAAACTCCCTCGGCTTTCAAAGAGAAGCGCGCGAGACCTCCATACACGAGAAGCTGCGCGGACATTTCAGCGATGAATTTATAGGACGCATTGACGAGGTTGTACTCTTCTCTCCGCTTGATATAGACTCGCTTACAAAAATTGCCAAGATTAAGCTCGAGTTTGTCAGTGAACGTATTTTTGAGAGAGGAATAAGGCTAATATACGACTCGACACTTCCCGAGTATCTTGCTAAAGGAGTTAGCACAAGGGGCTTTGGAGCGCGTGCACTTAACCGACTTATATGCAGTGAGGTGGAAAACGTTGTTGCGGAAATGATAGTTTCCGGTGAACTCAGCTCGGGAGAGTGCGTGCGTATCTCGGTTAATAACGGTCAAATTATGTCCGAGAAGCTATATATGGAATCAGCCGAGGCAATATAACAAAAATAATTCCGCAAGTGCGATATTAACTCTTGCGGAATTATTTTATAAAAAAGTTGTCTAAATCTATTGACAAAAAGAAAATCTTCTGTTATAATTATGGTCGTTGTCAAGCATGTGCCTTTAGCTCAGCTGGATAGAGCAACTGCCTTCTAAGCAGTAGGTCGGGGGTTCGAGTCCCTCAAGGCACGCCACTTGTAATATATGGTGGGATTAGCTCAGTTGGCAGTAGCGCCAGGTTGTGGCCCTGGAGGTCGTGGGTTCAAGTCCCATATCTCACCCCAAAGTCGTATCTTCGGATACGACTTTTTTTATCCAAGTCGCATGCTTGCTACCCTACATCTTCCCTACCACGCCTTTACGTGTATTGCACATTATGAAAAGAAGCTGACGTATTATAGTTGACGCCAGCTTCTTCTTTTGTTTATTTGTTATCAATTTTTACCGATTCGGTAAGTGCGTTTGCAAGACCGGCAATTCCCTGAATGCTTGAGGGAATAATAATCTTGGTTGCTTTGCCGTCTGCGGCCTTTTCAAAGGACTCAAGGCTCTTTATCGTAAGCACGGCATCAGAAGGCTTTGCTTCATTTATCATACGAATACCCTCAGCGGTAGCCTGCTGAATTTTAAGAATAGCCTCAGCTTCACCCTCTGCTTCCTTGATTTTTGCCTCTTTAACAGCCTGCGCTCGGAGAATAGCCGACTCCTTCTCTGCCTCAGCAGCGAGAATTGCCTGCTGCTTCTGTCCCTCCGCAACAAGAATGGTAGAATTTTTCTCACCCTCGGCCTTAAGAATAAGCTCGCGGCGCTCGCGCTCGGCCTTCATCTGCTTTTCCATCGCATCCTGTATCTCGCGGGGAGGAATGATATTCTTAAGCTCAACACGGTTTACCTTAATACCCCAAGGGTCGGTGGCCTCATCCAGAATAGCACGCATTTTAGTGTTTATAATATCTCTTGAGGTAAGTGTCTGGTCAAGGTCGAGCTCACCTATGATATTACGAAGTGTGGTTGCAGTAAGATTTTCGATAGCCATAAGAGGATTTGTAACACCGTAGGTGTAAAGCTTACAGTCGGTTATCTGATAGAAAACCACGGTATCAATCTGCATTCTTACGTTATCTTTGGTAATAACAGGTTGGGGCGGGAAATCGACAACCTGCTCCATAAGAGTGATTTTCTTTGCAATTCTCTCAATAAACGGTATCATCCAGTGCATGCCTGTGTGCCATGTCTTAGTATAGCTGCCAAGGCGCTCGATAACGTATGCGTTAGCCTGCGGCACGATTTTGATGCTTGCAATAAGAATTGCGACAGCGATTGCTATGATAGCAAGAGCAATTATTAAGGGTGTAGAATCTATTTCAAGAAAAAACATAATAAACCTCTTTCAAATTTATTTTTTGCAAATGAGCTTTACGCCCTCGATAGCAACGATGTTGAGAACCTCGCCAACCTCGAACACGTCATTCTCGGCAGCACCGCGAGCCGACCATATTTGTCCGCCGACTCTTGCCTGGCCGCAGCCGGCAAAATTATCTATCTTCTCGGTAACGACACATCTCTCTCCAATTATTGCCTCAATATTGGTCTTAGTATTCTTGCTACTTGCAAATTTCTTACCAATCACGCACTTAAAAAGCACTATGCCAAGCGCTGACACGAGTAAAAAGGCAAGAATCTGCCACACCTTATCAACCGTGCAGAAATCAAGAATTATCGCTACTATACCGCCGGGAACGAACCAAACGGACACCATCTGATCGGTAATCACCTCAACGATAATTGCGAGTGCTATAACACCGATCCAAATCCACCCCATCATTTCGGGAAAACACCTCCTTAGGTTATGTAAAAATCAGGGTTTACCTGTTAATTCTATTATAACACACGCGCGTATAAAAGTCAATGGTAGAGCATAAATTTATAGTAATTTCGATATACTCGAAAACAATTTTTGCATCAAATTATACGGTTTTATGCAAAACATGGTCAAAAAATGAACAAAATTGCAAAAAAGTATTGACAGAACCTTAAAATTATAGTATTATAGAGCAGTATTGTCAGTCACCTGTTGATCAGCATTTGAAAACAACGAAAAGGAGGATAGAATAGATATGTTTGAAACTCTTAAGCAGTTTTTGGTTGACGAGCTTCGTGTAAACGAGGGTGATATCACGATGGAAGCAGAGCTTTCGGGTGACCTCGGTATTAACTCGCTCGAGCTTGCAGACCTTGTTTATCTTTGTGAGGAAAAGTTTGGCGTTGAAATTAATGATGAGGAGCTTCACAACTTCAATACAGTTGGCGACGTTGTGCGCTACCTTGAGGCGAATAAGTAATTAATATTAAAGGTTGCTATGAAGTACTGACAGTCATAGCAACCTTTTCTTAAATTTTTACGAATATGAAGTCTCTATCGGGCAAAGTTCCAAGCGACGTTCCGTATTTATTGTTAATATAGCTTGCCTCGGTATCCTCTGAGATAAAGCTGTCGCGTGATGCGAGTGCCTGTATCGCACCCTCAAGCTTCATGCGGCGAAGAATCTTGAGTGCATGGCGTAAGGCTGTGTCACTCTCCGATTTTATATCAAACCGTAAGAGCTCCTCACCGGCGGCACGCTCGGTAGCTATATTAAATCTGATTTCGGTATCAAGCTCTGCAGACTTATCACCCGTAAGCTCTATAGTTTTCAAGTCAGTATCCGTCCTTTTTATCTCATTAGAAATATTTTATCACAAATATACATAAAAGTAAATACCGTTGAGGTTAAAAAATGACAGAATTATTATCAAGGCTTTTTGTAAAAAATCACGCCTGCCCCCAAAATCCCGACGTCCGCAAGAGCTACGGCACGCTCGCAAGTGTCGTCGGTGTTTCGGTAAATTTCATACTTGCCGCAATAAAATTAATGGCAGGTATTCTCGCGGCATCTGTTGCCATCACTGCGGACGCTCTAAATAATCTTTCTGACGCTGGCTCATCGGTTATCACGTTTTTTAGCTTCAAGCTCTCTGCAAAGCCGGCGGATAAGGCCCACCCCTTCGGGCACGCGAGGATGGAATATATCGCCTCAATGATCGTATCCTTTCTGATACTTCTCGTCGGTTTTGAAATGATTATTGACGCAGGCACCCGTCTTATTAATCCTGCAGCAGCCGAGACGATAGATGTTTCACCGATTGTAATTATAATTTTATCTGTTTCAGTCTTGTTAAAGCTCTGGCTTGCCTTTTTTTACCGCAGAATAGGCAAGAAAATTAATTCGGGTGTTGTTCGAGCAGCGTCCGCCGACTCGCTTTCCGACTCGGTATCCACACTTGCCGTGCTTGTATCTTCAATTGTAATCAAGCTTACCGGTTGGGTGATAATAGACGCGATAGTCGGTATTGCTGTATCGGTGCTAATTACAATAGCCGGTGCGAAGATACTTAACGAAACGAAAAATTCTATTCTCGGTGAAGCGCCTGTTGATAAGACTGTTGAAGAAATAAAACGTATTGTGGCTGAATATCCCGATATAATAGGCATGCACGACCTTATGGTGCATAACTACGGCCCGTCTCACTTTATTGCTTCTCTACACGCGGAGGTTGACGGCAGTGACGATATATATAAGCTTCACGATATGATAGATAACGTTGAGCGCCGTATGAAAGAGGAGCTCAACATAACCTGCACAATTCACATGGATCCGATAGTTACAAACGATGAAACCGTAAATTCTCTAAAGGAAATGCTCCTCGGAGTAATCAGTGAGGAGCAGCTTTCGGTTGATATTCACGATTTTCGAGTTGTGGTCGGTGAGACGCACACAAATATGATTTTTGACGTCGTTTTACCCTTTGACGCGAATATGTGCGAGAATGAGCTTGTGGAGCGCATCTCGAACGCTGTTTTTGCAAAATCACCCAATTGCTATTGCGTAATAACGGTAGATAGAGAGTGATTACTGCCTAAATTTATCTACTCGATTTAAAAATTTACCATCTATAAACGAACGGATATTATCTATAATAACACTGATACAACGTG
>JAZNHD010000037.1:0-7817 GCA_045576815.1 Eubacteriales bacterium | reverse complement strand
TACTCGTACTTACCCTGTGCAGTGTCGTACTTAAGAAGATGAGCGAGCATCTTTGCGCTGGTGAGGTCGTTGATTGCTACAATCTCGTAGCCCTCTGCGCCGAACATCTGTCTGAAAGCAAGACGTCCGATACGGCCAAAGCCGTTGATAGCAACCTTAACATTTGCCATTTTGAAAATCCTCCAAAATATAAAATTTTAATAATAACTACGTGAAGTGCGCCTATCACACCATTATCAATTATAACACAGGATTTCAAAATATACAATACCATTGAGAAAAATTTATCAATTTCGTTAAAAACCTCAAAAAAGGAGAAAAAGCGACTCAAAATTTGTTTAGATTGAAAAGGCGGCTTGACAAGAAGGCAATAATATAGTATAATAAAAAGCGACCGAGTGGGGCAATCGCGCTATATGTTGCCGAAAGGTATTATAGTGAGGAAAGTCCGGGCATCACAGGGCAGGATAACGGATAACGTCCGCCGAGGGCGACCTCCGGGAAAGTGCAACAGAAATAAACCGCCTCGTACGAGGTAAGGATGGAAAGGCGAGGTAAGAGCTCACCCACTTCTATGGCAACATAGACTTGCTGTAAACCCTATCCGATGCAACACCTTGATTTTTCGGACTTTGTCCGAGGGGCTGCCCGCCTCTTTCATGGTGGCAGAGCCGCAGGCTCAAACCGCGGGGTAACCCACGGTGAAGATAGATGATTGCTGCGCTACGAGCGTACAGAACCCGGCTTACAAGCTCGGTCACAAGTAAAAAGCAAGGCAGAGAAAAGGGGGAAATCCCGAAAATTCTCTGTCTTTTTTAACGCCGTGAAGCCGCTCTGCGTAAACTGACTACGGTTTGTTTTATTTTTGTAAACTTTCTTCCTGAGGCTTGACTCAAGGGGGAATATAAATTATAATAATTACTGGAGTCACCGAGATTTATGTTACTTGGAGCCTCGCTTTTTGAAAAGGAAGTTAAAAGCATCGGTTTTTTCGGACTTGGTAAGTCAAACCTCGCCCTTCTTAAAGAGCTTTCCGGGAGCGATTTTGACATAACTTTGCGCTCGGACAGGAAAATTGAGCGTGCTCTTATTCCGAGCGGTGTGAAGATTTCCGCAATATACGAGGGTGATGCTGCTTTTTTCGCTCTTAGTGAAGAGGTGCTGGTGCTCTCGCCGTCTGTAAGACGGGAGAGGCGGGAGCTTGCCTTGGCAAAGGCAAGGGGCGTGCGCTTTACCTCCGACGCGGAGCTCTTTTTTGAGAGAGTAGACTCACCCGTCTATGCAGTGTCCGGCTCCGACGGCAAAAGCACGACGGCGGCGCTTACACATCTGCTTTTGGGCGGTGAGGGGGGCGGTACTGCACTCTGCGGCAACGTCGGCGAGCCTATGACTCATCTGCTTTTCGGCGGACACTCGCGCTACGTCACCGAGCTGTCTAGCTTTATGCTTCGCTATTTTTCGCCGAACGCAGAACGCGCGGCACTCACGAATATCACCCCAAATCACCTTGATTGGCACGCGGATTTTGAGGAATACGTCTTGGCAAAGCTCGCAATTTATAAAAACGCAGCCGAGGCGGTAATAAATCTTGATGACAGAATAATAAGAGAAAATATTCACTCACCCGTCTACTCGGCAGTCAGCACAGAGCTTGACCTTGACTCTGCGAAAAGGCTTATAAGCGCCGAGCTTTACTATACGCTTGAGGACGGGTATATTAAAAGAAACGGCGAGCCTTATATATCCGCGGACTGTATAAAGAGGCGCGAGAAGCATAATTTAAAGAATTTCATGCTGGCACTGTCAATGACGGACGGTCATAGGGCGGCAGACGCCCGAAAGGTAGCAAGAGAATTCGGCGGCCTCCCACACAGGTGCGAGCTAGTATTATCTTGGCGTGGGATAGCCTTTATCAACTCCTCGATTGACACGAGCCCTGATAGGTGCGCGACAACGCTCAGCTCACAAAAAACACCTGTTGTCGTAATACTCGGCGGCAGAGGAAAGGGCGTGCCGTTTACACCCATAAAAGAGCCGCTTCTTAAAGCCTGCCGTGCGGCAGTCGTCTTCGGCGAGTGCCGTGATGAGATAATTGAGGCGCTTCCGAAAACACTCCCATACCTCACCGCTTTATCTATGGGCGAGGCTGTAGAGCTTTCGGTAAAGCTCGCAAAGGAGGGAGACACCGTGCTTCTCTCCCCTGCCGCTACAAGCTACGATATGTACGCGAGCTTTGAAGAACGCGGAGAGGATTTTAAAAGGGCTGTTGAGCAGTATTGCAAAAAACATTCAGAAACAGGATAAATGCAAAGAAAGGTTTACAAATGAAAAGGATTTTAACGTTTTTTAGCCTGATACTTATAACAGGAGCACTCCTTATTTCCTGCGGTGAAGCACCGGATGCACCCGAAGGAATGCAGGTGGTGTACGAGAGCCGCGAGGACGGCTACGTATTCTACGGCCCTGACGGCTGGATTATATCGAACCGTGGGGGTATTGCCGCAAGCTACGTGTCGGGCATCAACAGCACCTCAATTTCATTTGCAAAAACCACGCTCCCCGAGGGAGTCACCGTTGAAAACTATTTTGACGCTATGAAGGTCGAATTTCCATATAGCATTACTCTCACGAAATCGGGGGAGAGATGCAATTTCGGAACGGATAACTCCACTGTCGGATATAAGTACATATACACCTTCAAGCTGCCCGGCAAGGATACGCAGGACACGGACGGTGACGGCAACGTGAGCGAAGACGTTATGCTCGACTACACTGCAATGCAAATAATAGTATCTAACGGGGGCAACGTGTATATTTTCACTTACACGGCTCTCGGTACACCCGATAACGAGTCGGGAAATTACAGACTCTATCTCGACGGCGCGCAGGCGGCTGTTGATAGCTTCAAATTCACGGAGGTGATTACCGGCACTCAGACTGCGCCCGAGTATCCCAAGGACGAGGACGGCTACAGCATGGTTTCCGACAAGTCGCTTGCCGGCTTTGAGCTCTATCTCCCCGACGCCTTCACGGTGGTAGATAACAGCGCTCTCGTTTCAGCCACCCTCACTGACGGCTCAACCGTTTCGGTAACGCGCGCTACAGAGGTCGGAGTAACAATCGACAAATACTGGGAGGCAAGAAAGACCGAGCTTTCAAAATTCGTTAAAAATCTCTCGGTTATAAAGGAAAACGTGACCAATACGAAAAACGAGGAAACAGGTGTGTATTCCGACGGTGTAACCTTCGGAAACCTTGAGCTTAACCGTATCGCGATGTACGAGTACACCTACGAGTTTTCGGGCACTACATATCACGTATACCAGCTGCTCGGCTGGACGGCAACCGACGGATACGTATTTACTTATACGGCAAGAGATGCCGATTATGCCTCTCATCTTGACGAGGTTATGACGGTTATCAATAAGGTGAGGTTCTGATGGCTGAAATCTATCTTGACAACAGTGCAACGACGAAAATATGCGGTGAGGCGCTGGAGAAATACCGCGAGGTATCGCTTGAGCAATACGGAAACCCCTCCTCGCTTCACACGCTCGGCTTTCAAGGCGAGAAGCTGCTCACCGAGGCGAGACGGGAGCTGCTCTCCTCTCTCGGAGCTGTCGGCTCGACGGTAGTATTCACCGCGTCCGGCAGTGAGGCAAACAACCTTGCAATAATCGGAAGAGCTCTTTCAAAGGAAAGGTATAAAGCAAAAAAGATTATAACCACCGACGGCGAGCACGCCTCGGTGGGCGAGCCGCTTTCAAGGCTTGCCGAAATGGGCTTTCGTGTAGTGAAAATCTCAACACGGGGCGGCTTTCTTGATATGGAGAGGCTTAGAGAGGAGATGACTCCCGACGTAATACTCGTCACGGTGATGATGGTAAACAACGAGACGGGCGCGCACTACGACGTAGCAGAGGTCGCAAGGCTGATGAGGGCGAAAGCCCCTGAGGCAGTACTCCACGTTGACGCAACTCAGTCTTATATGAAAATCCCCTTCACAAAGGCATCAATCGGCGCTGATATGATTACCGTGTCCTCTCATAAAATCGAAGGCCCAAAGGGTGTCGGCGCGCTTGTCATTGACGAAAAGCTCATAAAGAATAAGGGGCTCTCGGCTCTCATTCTCGGAGGCGGTCAGGAGGGCGGTCTTCGCTCGGGTACGGAGAACGTGCCGGGTGTTGCTGCCTTTTCCGAGGCTATAAAAATCGGCAGGGTAGCTCTCGCCGAAAGGTCGGCTTACGTAAACGGTCTGCGTGAGTATCTCATAGAAAAACTTAACACGCTCCCCCACTTATCCGAGATAAAGCTGACTTTGCCTACGCGATGCGCACCGCACATACTGAATATTACCCTGCCCGGTATAAAGAGCGAGACTATGCTCCATTATCTCTCTTCGCGCGGCATATACGTATCGAGCGGCTCTGCCTGCTCCTCAAACTCACGCCACGTATCCTCGGCACTCACAGCCTACGGACATACAGTCGAGGAGGCTGACTCCTCGCTCCGTATAAGCCTGTCTCACCGCAACACGAAAGAGGAGCTTGACGAGCTTATTTCAGTGCTCTCTGAGGGGCTTAAAAAGCTCGCGAGGGGGAGAAAATGAACCTTACGGTTATAAGCGTCGGCACGCTCAAGGAAAAGTATCTCTCCGAGGCAGTCGCGGAATATAAAAAAAGGCTCTCGCAATACGCAAGAGTCGATGAAATCAATATCAAAGAGGAAAAAATCGCAAACGAGGACGACTCCTCGGAAATTCGCCGCGCGCTCGCACTTGAGGGTGAGAAGATTCTCGCAGCCCTCCCGCGCGACTCGGTGAAGGTTGCACTTTGCGTCGAGGGACGGGAGTATGACTCCGTAGCCCTCGCCCGTCTTGTCGAAAAGTACGGCGACGAAAAAGGAAGGATTAGCTTCATCATTGGCTCATCTCACGGTCTTTCGGACGCGGTCAAGGCGGCGGCAGACCTGAGGCTCTCGGTCTCAAAGCTCACCTTTCCTCACCAGCTTATGCGAGTCGTTCTCTTTGAGGCGCTCTACCGCTCTATGACGATAATCGCGGGAAAGCGTTATCATAAATAGTTAAATTATCTCCTCGGGGAAGGAGTGTGCCATAGCGGCGTTTGAGTATTTATGCTCACCTGACACCTCGTGTAAAATTTCAATAAACGGGGGCAGCTCGGGCGTGTCGTCGGCAGACTCAAGCTCGGTCTCCATAATACAGCTCCTCTGCCACTCGGGATAGACGTCAATCTCTACCGTGACCTTTCCGTAGAGAAAGCTGTGGCGGCACTTTTTAATAGGTCTTGTTCCGTGCTTTATGGCTTTTATGAGCTCCGTATACTCCTCCTCCGAAATTTCCCTCTCGCGCTCGATAGCTGATATAGGACCTATTCTTCTTTTCGAGGTTTCGGTATAGACGGTGCGGTCGGGATAGCTCCTTTTACGGACTCGCCTCGTCTCACAGGGCTCTCCTTCAAGATACGTCTGAATGATTTCGGTGCGCTCGTA
This sequence comes from Eubacteriales bacterium, assembly GCA_045576815.1. Lineage (GTDB taxonomy): Bacteria > Bacillota > Clostridia > Oscillospirales > CAG-272 > UBA1740. Next base: position 2,306 of record JAZNHD010000037.1, on the reverse strand, counting down.
GCCTCCGAGTCTTGAAATAAGCTCAAGGTCGGGCATCGCGATTATATATTTTCTCTCTATTTCAACGGAATTCATAGCCTTCACTCACTTTTTTCGTATTACTGATAAAATTTTAGCATAAAACAAAACTTTTTTCAAGCAAGGTTTTAGTTTTATATTGACTTATTGAGTTTTTTGTGTTAAAATGTAAGGCGTAAAGTTAAAGTTCTCAACCCGAAAGGCAGAAAAGTATGAAAAATGTCATAAATAAAATCAAGGGCTTCTTTGAAAAGGTCAAGAATTTTTGCAAAAGCATCATAGAAACCTGCAAGGACAAGGCAGGAAAGGTAAATTGGAAGATGGTTTGGGATAAGACGACTACCGTTCTTCTCGTTCTCGTGCTTTCCTCTCCCCTCTTTATCCTCGCATACATAATGGGCTGGTTCTTTACAAGACAGCAGTTTTAATTAAAAAGAAAACCGTCCTATAGGACTGTACCCTAAAGGACAGTTTTACCTACCGACAGAAAAAAGCAGAAACCGCAGATTGATTTTCTGCGGTTTTTGTGCTATAATGGGGGCATAAGTATATAAACGATAAATAAGAATTTGACGGAGGGGATTTATGTTAGCGTTAAAAATAATTACTGTTATCTTAGGTCTTGCTTTTTCTTTATTCGGTTACTTCATCTTCTTCAAACAAAAATATTCTCTCATCAACGGCTTCAAAGAAGATCTTAAAGCAGGACGGAAAGATGAGAACTATGCACGACGAGTAGGAATAATAGAATTTATAGTCGGATTTGTTCTTCTGCTCGTAGCAGTCATTCTGATTATATTTGTCTGACAAATTCCAATCTATCGAGAAGTATAGGAGCGCTGATCGTTAAAAGCCTCCCTTGTGTAAAGGGAGGTGGCACGCGAAGCGTGACGGAGGGATTGTAATGCAGAGAAAACATAATAAAGATATCGTTCCTACCGCAAAAATGTTGCGAAAGAATATGACCAAAGAATAAAAGCACCTTTGGTATGATTTTCTGCGCACCTATCCCGTTCGTTTTTCTCGTCAAAAGGTTCTCGGAAGGTATATTGCAGATTTTTACTGTGCAGAGGCAAAGCTCGTCATAGAGCTTGATGGTTCTGGGCATTATAGCGAGGAAGGAAAGCGATATGATGAAGAAAGAACCGCCTTTCTTGAAGAATACGGTTTGACAGTTATCAGAATACCTAATACTGAAATACATAAGAATTTTCGGGGTGTTTGCGAATATATTGACCAACTCGTAAAACAATCCCTCAGTCAGCTTCGCTGACAGCTCCCTTTACACAAGGGAGCCTTTTTTATGTTCATCTATGCCTTATCAATTTTCCTGACAAGCACTGACTTAATTAAAGACACCAAAGCAATAATAATATTTTTGTCAAATTCTCAGGTTTTATTGACAAATCGGCAAAAATGTGGTAAAATATACTCGTCACACGAATTGAATATTTTTATGCCCAAAACGGGAAAATACTTTGGTAAAAAGTGTTTTCTCTCTTTTCACATTCCGTTATTGGGGAGCAATTCGTGTGACAACAATTGTGGGGGAAGCATTTTTTCGGTGCGTTCCTTTTGGGGCGCACTTTTTATATGCTGATAATGTGAATATATGAGTAAAGATATTTCCAAAAAGGTAATAGATATTACCGGCGTAGAACTTACACCCGGAGAGCCTGCCGTTTGTCTTGGCAACGGCGAGCAAGACATTGAATGTTGTTGTGACGAGTGCGACTACTATTTGCTTTGTTTTTCCGAATTTGATCCAAAAAAGCAAAAGAATTAACAAAACAAAAAACACCCTTGCCCTACTATGACAAAAGCAACGCAAAGGCACTTTTGACATTTTCATATCAAAAGCCTATGCAATTACCTTCCGTAAGATAATCAAATCAAATTTCACTAAATATCTTTACAAACGCGGAAAATAGTGATATAATGTAAGAGCCAAACAAAAACAAATAACGATATTATGGGTGAACTCTCTGTTTTTATAGGGAGCTTTTTGTCCATCCCTATTTTTACGGCAGATGTTGAATTTAGCAAAAACGCAAATTCCGCAACTGCCGTGGGGAGTTATACCCATATCGTTGTTTTTGTTTGGCGACAATTGGAGTTTGCGTTTTTCGGTGCGTCGACTTCGGTTGGCGCACTTTTTGTTTTTTAGGAGGACAAACAATGAAAAGAATCACCCCCGAACGCAATCTCTACGGACGCATCACCGGTTATACGGTTTCCGATGTAAGTGAACAAGAAATCGAAGCCAACGGTACAGTAGCAAATTGGTA
>JAZNHD010000036.1:0-12138 GCA_045576815.1 Eubacteriales bacterium | reverse complement strand
TCCATAACCATAACATCCTTTGCGTTTTCAACAACACAAATCATGCTTCCGTCGCGCTTATCCGACGAGCAAATCTCGCAGGAGTCGGGCGACTCGGACAGTGAAAAGCAAATCGGACATTTGTGAACGTCGCGTTTAGCGCCCGTTATAGCATCGGAAAACGCCGCAGCCTGCTCCTCGGACAGATCAAGAGCAGCAAACGCATATCGCGCTGCAGTTTTTGCACCTACACCCGGAAGGCGGCGAAACTCTTCAATAAGCCTTTGTATAGGCGCTATATATTCCGCCATGGCTTAAAACATACCGGGAAGACTCATGCCGCCCGTAATTTTCTGCATTTCCGCTGCCGAATCAGCCTCAACCTTTCTGATAGCCTCGTTCATCGCGGCTACTATCAAGTCCTCAAGCGTTTCAACATCATCGGGGTCTACAACCTCAGGATCTATTTTAACCGAAAGTATCTCTTTTTTCCCGTTAATTTTTACACCTATAACACCGCCGCCTGCTGCTACCTCATACTCGCGCTCCTCAAGCTCTGCCTGCGTGCGCGCCATATCCTCCTGCATTTTCTGAGCCTGCTTAAGCATCGACTGCATATTAGACGGGCCTCCGCCCATACCCTGCGGTAATCTAACCTTCATTAATTTTTCCTCCGTAAATAGTTATCTAAATCTCCCGAGAGCTTCCTCAAGCTCCGACACGGGTGCTGCGGACTCTCTGGCTTCAATGTTCAAAATCACGTCACTCGCGGCCACACCCTCTGCCTCAGCAATAGCACCGCGAACAAGCGCCGTATCCTGCTCACTGCTTTTGAGCTTTTTAGCAAAAAATTCCGCAAGAACAACGGTAAAGCGAAGGTGACCCAGAGACTCTACCGTAGCTCCGGCAAGGCCAACTGAAAGAGACGGCTTAAGTGCGGAAATACGGCCTACCACGCTCCCCCACTTGTCGTAGGGCGTTGGAAGAGTCTTTTCCGTTTTCACCGACGTCTTGTCGACAGTCTTTTCATCTTCAACCTTTGCTTTGTCCGTCCGTGCTACCGTAGCTTTAGAGGTAGCGGGTACAGCTCCGAGCTTAATCATAGCAAGCTCACGCTCAAGCTCCTCAACTCTCGCAAAGAGAGACTCAACCCCGCCGGAGAGGCGAGGGTCACACATTCTGGTAAGAGCGATCTCCGCAATGCTTCTTTTTGAATTAAACGCTCTCTGCATATCTGCGATAGCATTTTCAAGTATCGTAACGTGATAGCAAAGACGCGACATTGTAAAGCCTTGCGCTATAGAAGAAAGAGCTGCATATTCAAGGTCGGTAAGATCAAGGTATGACTTTGCTTTATCAGTGCTCTTAACAACCATAAGATCGCGGTAAGCATCAATAATTTCCTGCCAGAAAACCGAAACGTCGCCGCTTTTCATCGTAATATCGTCTATTATTCCATATATGGTGGCAAAATCTGATTTTCCGACGGCCTCGATGATTTTATAGGCACTTGTTCTGTTTCCACTTCCAACGGTGGAAAATACAAGCTCTTCGTCGATTTCAGCATGTGCTCCGGCACAAAGTTCTAGCAAGCTCACAGCGTCACGCATACCACCTCTCGCAACTCTTGCAATAACTCTTGCAGCATCCTCGGTTATACGGATATTCTCCGATTCGGCAATCCTTAAAAGACGCGCAATGATGACGTCCGAGGCAATGCGTTTAAAGTCAAAGCGCTGACATCTTGACACTATGGTGGTCGGTAGCTTATGATACTCGGTGGTAGCAAGGATAAAAATAACGTATTCAGGGGGCTCTTCAAGCGTCTTTAGCAGCGCGTTAAATGCCTGTCCTGACATCATATGAACCTCGTCTATAATGTAAACTCTGTACTTAAGAATGGCAGGAGTGAAGGCAATTTCGTCCTGCATATCGCGCACGTCACCGATACCGTTATTGCTCGCAGCATCCATCTCGATAACGTCGGTAGCTACGCCTGCATCAATGCTGCGGCAGGCAGCGCAAGCATTACAGGGGTTGCCGCCTCTTGGATTTTCGCAGTTTACAGCCTTGGCAAGTATTTTCGCACAGCTCGTTTTACCCGTACCGCGAGAGCCGCAAAAAAGATATGCATGCGAAAGCTTTGAATTTTCGACCTCATACTTGAGTATATCGGTTATTCCGTCCTGACCGCACACGTCGTCAAAATCGCGCGGACGCCATTTTCTGTACAACGCTCTGTAATCCGACATACCTACCTCCAAGAAAAATTTCTAAATAAAAAACGCGCAGCGGTAGAGCGGCACTCCGCATACGCGCCAAAAATTTCGTGTGTCGAAAAGAGCCATACACCCCAAATTCGACAATAATCTTACATACGGTAACCGCCGCCGCTGCTCCGGACAGGCGACCTTGCGGCACACCCGATAAACCGCTTAATGCTGCTTGGTTCCCCACCTGACATGGTTCACGGCCTCGCGTTGCGCAAGACCCATCCTTCAACACAGCAAGCGACGGTGCAGACTACACAAAACCAAGCCTCAGATGAGGAATTGACCCCTGCTATAGCGGATTTCAGGTACAAGGCACCGCTACTTCCCCGGCTGGTATGACTCCGTCCGACACACGAAAGTATTTAATACTAATATAGTATAACAGAATTCAGCATAAAATGCAAGTAGTTTTTTAAAAATAAAATCCGCTTTATATGACCAGACCCCCGCTGACATTCATAACGTCACCGGTAATAAACGAAGCTCCGTCATCGGCAAGAAAGAGTGCCGCCCTTGCAACGTCAAGAGGCATTCCCATCCTTTCAAGCGGTGTATCCTTTACTATAACCGCTATATCCTCATCGGTGAGCGTTTTTCTGTTCATATCCGTGTCTATAAGTCCCGGTGCTATCGCGTTAACGGTTATACCCGAGGGGCCAAGCTCCTTTGCAAGAGCGCGAGTCATACCAATTAGAGCTGCCTTTGAAGTGGAATATGCCACCTCACACGAAGAGCCTACTAGGCCCCACATAGACGAGACGTTTATAATTCTGCCATATCCGCGCCGTATCATTGCAGGAATTACCGAGCGCGAATAGAGAAACGCACCTGTGAGATTTACCGACATTATATCATTCCACTCGTCAAGACTCACGTCAGTAAAAAGAGAAAAGGAAGCAATCCCGGCATTGTTGATAAGACAATCAATATGCCCAAGCTCGCGTTCAGCCAGAGAGACCGCTTCGATAACTTCGCTTTCTTTTGCGGAATCTGCACGTATAGCAAGAGCGCCATATATTTCTGCCAGATTTTTTGCTTCATTTTTGGAATTTTTGTATGTAAATGCAACGGCATATCCGTCTTTACTGAAAAGCTCAACCATAGCTCTTCCAATTCCACGGCTGCCGCCTGTTATAAGTACGGTTTTCATATTCCCCTCTTCAAATTGTCAGTTAATTACAACAACATTATACACCCTAAATATACTTATGTCAAGAAAAACATATTGACAACTCACTTCTAAAGCGATATAATTATCAAAGTAAAAAAGCAAGGAATACGACTTATGGTATTGTTCATTTCAAGAAGCAGAAAGAATGCGGTCGCCGCAGCAAATCTATTCAAAAAGCTACAAATAGTTGCATACGGAACAACCCCAAGGGAAGCTTTAAGCGAAATATCTCCTCTTTATCACGCCACAGTCCTTATGGATCCTGAGGAGTTCCCAGATTACATAGATTTCATAGACAAAATACATTCATATGATAGCAGCATGCCGGTTTTCGCTTTAACAGATCACCGCGAGCTTCTTCCCCACCCCGAGCTTTTCGCCGGTATAGAGTCAAACGACGTGCGTTCAGCTACCTTTGCCTGCAAAATTTTAAATTATGCAGAAAAGCATGATAAAGCTCTTATTGGTGTATATCGTGCAGGAGGGCTTGAAGCGATTTGCGACACACCTTATATGACGTATTACGGTATAAGACTTGACTTCACGAAAACCGAAGCTCTGATTATTCGCTATCTGATGGCTACAAACCCCATTCCGAAAAATGCCGCTGCAATACTTAAATATGCCTTTCCTCCCGCCAAAAGACCTGAGCTTGCCACGGTAAGAACTCATATATCTTCTATAAACAAAAGGTTCAAAAAGATGTTTCCCTGTATTGACTTTATTATACACATTCCTAAGGAAGGCTACAAAATAAAAACAGCAAGATAGCCCTGAATTTTAGACAAGCCGCCCGGCATAGTATATAACGATTATCTAAAAGGAGATTGTTATGTTTAGTATCGGGCGACTTTTTTTACGTTTTATATCGTTAATATTAGGAATAGAGGATAACAGGAGCTTTCCTCCACCGCTTTCAAAGGATGAAGAAACAGAGCTTTTTAAAAAAATGAAGCAAGGTGATAAACGCGCAAGGGATAAAATCATAGAACACAATTTGCGCCTTGTTTCGCATATTATAAGGAAATACTACGCATCCTACGAATATCCCGATGAGCTTCTTTCAATAGGAAGCCTCGGGCTCATCAAGGCTGTGGATTCCTTTAAATCGGATTTCGGCACGCGCTTTGCTACATACGGCGCAAGATGCGTACAAAATGAAATTTTAATGTTTTTCAGAAGCAAAAAAAAGCTTGCTAACGAGGTTTCAATAAATGACACGATAGACGTCGACAAGGACGGAAATCCCCTAACCTATCTTGATATTATCAGTGTTGAAGAATCTATTGAAGCAGATCTCGACCTGAAGGTACATATTGAAAGAATCCGCGAGCTCGTCGACACCGTGTTGTCTCCGAGAGAAAAGGAAATAATCGTTTTGCGTTACGGTCTTAAAGGATATCAGCCCAGAACTCAGCGAGAGGTTGCAAATCATCTGGGCATTTCACGCTCATACGTTTCGAGAATTGAAAAACGTGCGCTTGAAAAAATGAAGGAATCGTTTGGGGACGTAATACCCGAATTTGATTATTAATGAATAAAGATGAAAAAATGAGGTAAACTAACCTTGAGCCGTACGTCGGGCAAGGCAAAAATTGCGCGCGAGGCTTAAATGAGATAGTCAAATTTAGTAAAGGTGCTTATCGCTAATGAAGATCTTAAACAAAATTGCGCTCATTCTCATCATCGTTGGAGCGCTCAACTGGGGTCTTGTCGGGCTTTTCGCCTTTGACCTCGTTGCGTGGATTACGGGCGGTGCTACCACCGTTCTTGCGAGAATAATATACATCGTAATCGCCCTTGCCGGCGTTTGGTGTGTATCTATGCTCTTTATGGACGATGACGAAAGAGTAGAAACTCACGCATAAACAAAAAGTCGGAGAGCCTTTTGTAAGGCTCTCCGATGATTTTTATAAATTAGTACGTTACGAGGAAGAATCTGAGAGCAAAGAGAACCGCGATAACGGTTACTACTATATCCTTCTTCGTATACTTGCCGGTTACAGCAGTGATAATCGTGTAAGCGATAGCACCGACTGCGATACCGTTAGATATCGAGTAGGTAAGCGGCATCATAATAAGTGCAAGGAATGCAGGAACTGCTGCAGTGATGTCTGACATATCAACCTTTGCAAAGTTCTTGAGCATAAGCACGCCGACATAGATAAGCGCGGGAGCAGTTGCACATGCGGGAACGAGAGCTGCAACGGGGGTGAGGAAGAGACATACAAAGAAGCAAGCCGCAGTAACAAGAGATGCAAGACCGGTTCTACCGCCTGCTGCAACACCTGCTGCAGACTCAACGAAGGTCGTACAGGTCGAGGTACCGAGAAGACCGCCGGTAACGGTAGCAACGGAATCACAAACCATGGACTTGTCCACGTCGATGGGGTCGCCGTTCTCGTCAAGCATATCTGCCTGAGAAGCAGTACCGTAGAGAGTGCCTATGGTGTCGAACATATCTACGAGGCAGAAGGTAACCGTCAGAACGACAGCGTTGATTACAGCGGTAATGCCGCCTGCAAAGATAGTGAATCCCTGGAATGCACCCAAGAAACCTACGGTGCCGAAGTCAACAAAGGACTGCCCTATCTGACCAAGGTTAAAGTTGGGAAGTTGCCAAGTGGTAAGGTAGTAAAGAACGGTAGTAGCTACTATAGAAATGATAACCGAACCCTTAACCTTGAACTTGTCAAGCGCTGCAATAGCGAAGAAGCCAAGAAGCGCGAGAATTACGGGAGCAATAAGTCTCCAAGCGTCAAGCGCAGTAGCAACCCTAAGGAAGTCATAGTTAAAGAAAGCGGTATAAGACTCAATTACACCTCTGCTGAAGCCAGCCTCAGTCATCTCTACGATATTCATACCAACAGCACTCATAATTCCGTGGAAGTCGCAGAACTGAAGGAAGGTGTACTCGTTAGCCTGAACGATACCAACGTTCTTAAAACCTATGAAGGCAATAAAGAGACCAATACCTGCGGGTATAGCCTTCTTAAGACAATCCGGAAGGGATTTTGCAATATACTCTCTGAGACCGGTAATCGAAAGAATAAGGAACACAAGACCGGAAAGAAGGATAATGCACAAACCCTCGCGATATCCTTCCATAGGATTTGCGAACGAAGGAACGATAAAGGCCACGAAGAAGAAGGAGTTGAGTCCCATTCCGCAAGCCTGAGCAAACGGCAGCTTGGCGTAAAATGCATAAAGCAAAGTACCCGCAACTGCCACCAAAATAGAAGCTACGTAAGCAGCATTCCAAATGGTGTCGAATGCGCCGCCAAAATTGAAGCCAACAATCTGGTTGGGGTTAGTAACTACAATATACGCCATTGCGAAGAAGGTAGTAAGACCCGCAACGATCTCGGTCTTGATGCTTGAGCCGCGCTCGGTGATTTTGAAAAATTTGTCGAGTTTTTCTCTCATCTTGAATCTCCTTTCAATTTTGAAATACGCAATAATTATATAACACTTTGTTCACAAAGTCAATAGAATTTTGACAACTCAGACATAAAAGTTTTCTTTTTTGTCGATTTTTCTAACAGAATAGCAAAAAATGAAGTATTGAATATTATGATAAAGAAGAAGATGATGTTTAATCAACCGTAAAACCGAACAAAATAAGGTCAGATATCAATACACAAAGGAGAAAGAAAACGACCGGCGCTCTCGCGCTGTCGGGTAAAGAAAATGAACATAAAGCGCGGTGATATTTACTACGCCGATTTAAGTCCGGTTATAGGAAGCGAGCAAGGCGGACTTCGCCCTGTTCTTATAGTACAAAACGACGTAGGAAACAAATACAGTCCAACGGTTATTGCCGCGGCAATAACCTCTAAAATGAGCAAAACCAAGCTTCCAACTCATATTGATGTTCCGGGCGATGATGCGGGACTTGCTAAGGATAGTATAATTTTGCTTGAACAAATAAGAACTATTGACAAAAAACGTCTCAAGGAGAAAATGGGACACCTTGACGATGCAACAATGACAAGCGTTAACAACGCTATACAGGTAAGCTTCGGTCTCGGAGAGTCAAAAGGTTGATATATAAATGTAATAAAATCCCTACTCTTATCATAAAATCGTATAGCGGCACACCGCGGAATTTCTGACAAGAGGAAAGGTAAAGGCTATGAATAGATATAGGCCCGAGGGAATGTTAGCATCTACAGAAAAAAATTACGAATACACGTCTTGTCTTGCCGGACTTGAACGCGCGCTTGAGAACGGTGCGATTATCGAAGCTCCGGTGACTCTTTGCGACCATGAATTCAACCTTCACGTTGATTTCGGATGCGGTGTAAGAGGCGTTATTCCTAAAAAGGAAGCTTATTTCTCACAGGACGGTGAGGAAACGAAGGATATAGCTATATTGACGCGAGTGGGCAAATTCGTTTCCTTTAAGGTTATAGGGTTTACAAGCGATGCATATGGAAGGGTTGCTGTTTTGTCGCGCCGTGCCGCACAAAAGGAGTGTATGGAAAATTATATTTCCACACTTGTGCCGGGGGACGTTATTCCTACGAAAATAACACACCTTGAAAACTTCGGAGCATTCGTCGATATAGGCTGCGGCATAGCTTCCCTGCTCTCAATAGACTCTATTTCGGTATCACGTATATCACACCCCTCGGCAAGGCTTTCGGTTGGCGACTGCATATACACCGTTGTCAAAAGCATTGACGACAGGGGCAGGATTTACGTTTCGCTTCGCGAGCTCCTTGGCACGTGGGATGAAAATGCTGCCGAGTTTAGAGAGGGGCAAACAGTGCGAGGAATAATCCGAAGCGTTGAAAGCTACGGGGTTTTTATCGAATTAAAACCAAATCTTGCCGGTCTTGCCGAATACCGTGACGACGTATATGCCGGACAGTCGGCTGCGGTTTACATAAAGAGCATAATCCCCGACAAAATGAAAATCAAGCTAATAATCATTGACGCTCAAGACGAAAAGCCCGAAAAAAGACCTATTCAATATTTTATAGACTCTGAAGCCGTAACACATATTGACACCTGGCGATATTCTCCGCAGGAATCAAAAAGAGTAATAGAAACCGTGTTCTGAGGTAGGATAAAACTCCTACCTCGTTTTACTTGATTTTTCTTTCATTCTGTGATAAAATGTAGAAAAAAGCAGCTATTGGAGAAAAAATGGTTTCGATTGGTAATGATTGGGATGCTCTTCTTAAAGAAGAGTTTGAATCAGAGTATTATCTCAGCTTAAGGCAGTTCCTTAAAAATGAATATTTTACAAAGCATGTATATCCGCCGATGCAAGATATTTTCAACGCTCTGCGCTATACCTCCTACGAAAAAACGAGGGCTGTGATACTCGGTCAGGATCCATATCACGGTGCAGGACAGGCACACGGTCTTTGCTTTTCAGTAAAGCGCGGTGTTCCGCACCCACCCTCGCTAAAAAATATATTCAAGGAGCTTTATGACGAGCTTGGCATTGCACCGCCCGAAAGCGGCGAGCTTGTCGGTTGGGCAAAGCAAGGGGTGCTTCTCCTTAACACTACCCTGACGGTACGTGAAGCAACACCGCAAAGCCACAAGGGATGCGGTTGGGAAATTCTGACCGACAAAATAATTACGCTTATGAATGAAAAAAACTCACCAGTAGTATTTATGCTTTGGGGAGGCAACGCGCGAGCTAAAAAAGCCCTTATAACAAATCCCAAGCATCTCATTTTAGAGTGCGCTCACCCAAGCCCCCTATCAGCATACGCGGGCTTTTTCGGCTGCGGACACTTTAAGGCTACAAACGATTTTCTCACATCTTGGGGCGAAGCGCCGATTTTTTGGGATAAGATAAACGATATTTAATAAAAAATGAAGCCTCACTTGAGGCTTCATTTTTTTCGTGTTTTCGGTGGCGGCGTCTCGTGAGGCTCATAAATTCCTATGTCGGTATTAATAGCCGCGGCACTTATAAGAGAGTCGTCGCCAAATCTCTGCCTTATTTTATCTATCGTTTCTTCTCTTTTCTTGTTCTTTTCGCGCTCTGCATCAGCATCTCCGTCGAAGAAGCCTATCTGCTCTGCGCTCATATCGGCTCTCACGAGATTTGTTGCCGTAACGGTGAGCATTCTTATAGGCTTGCCAATGCTCCACTCGGATGTAAGAATTGAATATGCCGTATCTGCGATTTCTCTGGAAATATCCGTAGGCGGAGTTTGCGGTCGCTGCCGCTGAATGACACGCAAAAATTCATCCTTTACCGTAAGCTGAACCGTGGCGCACTTCATTCCTATCTTACGGAGCCGCCTACCGATTTCGTCCGAAAGATATTCAATTCCTATTCTGCATTCATCACGCCCCACAAGATCGTGGCGAAAGGTAAAGCCCGAGCCAACGCTTTTTGCATCTTCTCTATCGCTTGACGGAATTACCGGAGATTCGTCAAGTCCATTTGCGTATTTATAAAGTCCCTCGCCTGCCTTTCCGAAACGCGCTGTGAGAAGATCGATGCTTGTTGCAGCAAGCTCTCCGATAGTCCTAACCGAAATTTTTTCGAGCTGCTCTGCGGTTTTTCTTCCAACATAAAGAAGATCTCCGACAGGCAGCGGAAAGACAATTTTCTTAAAATTTTCTCGGTTTATTACCGTAATCGCATCAGGCTTTTTGTAATCACTGCCGAGCTTTGCAAAAACCTTGTTGAAGGACACACCGATTGAAACCGTAATACCGATTTCCGCTTTAACCTCTTTTCGTATTCTTTCTGCTATATCAAAGCCCGAGCCGAAAAGCCTTTGACTTGCCGTAACGTCAAGCCAGCTTTCATCTATGCCAAAGGGCTCTATTATATCGGTATAACGGGCATATATTTCATTTACGCGTCGCGAAAATTTAACGTACTCCTCGTGATGCGGGCTAACGATTACAAGTGAGGGACACTTTTTTCTGGCGGAATACACAGTTTCCGCGGTACGTATATCGTATTTTTTTGCAAGCTCATTCTTTGCAAGCACTATGCCGTGTCTATCCTCAGTGCTGCCGCAAACAGCCATAGGAACGTTGCGGTAATCCGGACACATTGCCGTCTCGACGGAAGCATAGAAGCTGTTACAGTCACAGTGGAGTATAACTCTGTCAGGCATACTACGTCTCCATTGACGGCAAAGCGCTTCTGCGCTTTGATTGATAAGAGCCCTCTGGGAGGGTGAATACGAATCTGGTCAGCTCACCCTCGGTTGATTCTACCCAAATTTTCTCACCGTGAGCATCTACAATTGTCTTAGAAATATAAAGTCCGAGTCCTACACCGCTCTTATCAAGTCCGCGACTTTCATCAATCTTATAAAAGCGTTCAAAAATGCGCTTCGCTTCCTCATCAGATATTGTCTGACCTTCATCCGCCACGGCTACCTGTATCTTTTTACCGGGATTATTGGTAATTTTTATTTCGAATTTTCCACCCTCCTTGGCGAACTTAATCGCATTGTGACAAAGGTTATATATAACCTGGTGAACAGCATCCTTGTCGGCGCAAACGAACATCTCATCGGAATCGGAATCAAATGATACATCGAGCTTTTTATCCTCAATCTTCTTTTCAAAAGAAATAAGGACAATTCGTGCCATTTCGGCAATGTCGAAATCGGTAAAGGTAAATTTTCTCTCACCCGACTCAAGACGAGATACGTCAAGAAGCTGTGAAACGAGGCGCGAGAGCCTATGCACCTCTGCGGAAATAACACCGAGATAGTAATCGTGCTTGTCGGCAGGTATAGCACCTGACGTTATGCCGTCTATAAAGCCGGCTATGGTTGTCATCGGTGTGCGCAGGTCGTGAGATACGTTAGCAAGGAAGGAGTTCCTCATCTTTTCAAGCGAATCAAGCGACTCTGCCATATTGTTGAACGCACGGCCGAGCTCCGAAACCTCATCCTTTCCGTATACCGTTACACGCGCTGAGAAATCCCCCTTTGCAAATTTCTTCGCTGCACCCGTCATAGTGCGAAGGGGGTGAATTATTCGCTCTGTGATGAAATATATAGCAATAACGGCAGCAAGCATAACCCATACCGAGCTATTGATAACCGCACTGCGCGTAAGGCTTACAAGCCTGTCCTCGCTTTCGCTCGAGGTGAGAGTTATTACGTATCCGAGAGTATCGTCCGTATGCTCTATCTCGGAAAGAAAAGCGATGGAATTTGTATTAAGCAAACCGCCAAGCCTACCGCGATGAACCATACCGCCGCTGTTTTCTCTGTATTCAAACAAATCGAGTGAAAGCGCGCCAAGGTCGCCGTTAACCACAGGCACCTTAGCACCGTCCTCGGTCTGTGCCTCATCGGCAACCGTGGAAAGCAGAATTCTACCGTCGGAATCGGATATTAAAATATTAAAGTTTGAATCGAGATTAACTATGGATTCAATCACTGTTGAAAATACGTCCGTCTTAACATATTCGTGCAAATTTCCAACGTCCGCCTCGACAATATGGTCTACTATTATATCGCCTGTGACACGCAGCTTATCTGCCTTATCATCGCTGACGTAGGTCCTTATCATCGAGGTAATGATAGCGGCAAGCATAAAAAAGCTGATAAAAATTATCAGCACGAATGCCGTAAGATATTTAGAAAACGACGTCTTGAACATTTTTATGCCTCCTCGTCTTTTTAACAATAGTATTCTACCATATTTTATCACGTAATGTCAAATATTTTTCGGCAATTAGATTGACTATTTTTAAATTTTATG
>JAZNHD010000035.1:0-16243 GCA_045576815.1 Eubacteriales bacterium | reverse complement strand
TAAGTCCGAGCTTTTCAAGCTGGTCCTCGTAGAAGTCCTGCTTGGAGTACATAAACTTGTTGAAAACGAGGTTCTGCAAGAAGTTTGCAGGAACGTTCTTGTCGAGAGGACGGGGGTCAACCGAGAACTTCTGACCCGAGCTGACGCCGGCATCAAGGAGCGTCTGCATAAGGTCGTAAACGGGTGACATAACCTTAAGGCCGAAAGAGGTTACAAGGTGGTTGTACTTTGAGGTGATGGGCACGAGCTTTTCTGCCTCAAAGGCATCGCCGTACATAACGAGCGTGTTCATTACCTTCGCAAGCGTCTCCCCCTGCTCGCCGTCAAGGATAGCCTGCTGTTCTTTTGTTAAAATCATAATCTTTTCTCCTTAAATATACCTTTATCAGAGCTTCATTGCCACGTCCCACGCGCCCCAGATAACAGTGCGCAGGTTACCTACGCTTGCCGCGTCGCCGATTACGTGAATCCGACCGCTCTTTTTGGCAATGGGTGAGGGATTATATCCTACCGAGAGAATGACCGAGTCGGTATCCACTGTAAAGGTATTGCCGTCCTTATCCTTAAGGGTGACATTTCCCTCTCCAATTTCGGAAAGCGAGGTTTCAAGATAAACGGGAACCTTGTTGGTCTTGAAGAAGTCTCTAAGATAGCTCGTGTTAGCAAGACAAATGCCGGGAGTAGTAATCAGGTCGTCCTGCATCTCAACTATCGTGGGCTGCTTGCCGTTAAGGTAGAGGTCGTATGCAATCTCACAGCCCGTAAGGCCGCCGCCGATAACCACAACCCTCTCTCCAACAGTCTTATTGCCGAGAAGATAATCGATAGCCTCAACGGCACTCTCTGCACCCTTGACGGGTATCTTCTTCGCCACAGCACCGGTTGCAACGATAATTTCGTCAGCATCAAGCGACTTGACATCGGTGATTTCGGTATTCATTTTTATCTCGATGGGATACTTCGTAATCTCGCGGATATACCACGCGATAAGCGCTCTGTCCTTTTCCTTAAAGGTGGGTGCGGCAGCTGCAACGAATACGCCGCCGAGCTTACCCGTCTTTTCATAGAGGGTTACGGTGTGGCCGCGCTTTGCACATAGGATAGCCGTCTCCATGCCGCCAATACCGCCGCCTATTACGGCAATTTTCTTCTGCTTCTTTGCAGGCTTTATATTATACTTCTTCGACTGCATTGTTTCGGGGTTAAGAGCGCAGCGCGCAAGACCCATCGTATCGGTGAGGTCCTGAGTGTTAGCGTGTCCCTTTGACGAGGAGAAGTTGAAGCACCCCGCGTGACAGCAGATACAGGGCTTGATGTCCTCGAGTCTGTCCTCAATTATCTTGGTAATCCACTCGGGGTCAACGAGGAACTGACGGGCTACGCCGACGGCATCTATTCTGCCCTCTGCTACTGCCTTAGCACCAACCTCGGCGTCCATTCTACCCGCGCAAACGACGGGAATATCAACGAACTTCTTGATGTGTGCTACGTCCTCGAGGTTGCAGTTCTCGGGCATATACATCGGCGGGTGCGCCCAATACCAAGAGTCATAAGTACCGTTATCGGCATTAAGCATATCGTAGCCTGCATCCTGAAGATATTTTGCAGCTCTCTCGGACTCCTCCATATTACGACCAACCTCGACGTAAGTCTCACCGGGCATAGCACCCTCACAAAAGCCCTTCATCTTCGACTCAACGGAATAGCGAAGCGATACGGGATAGTTCTCACCGCAGGCCTCCTTTATAGCGCGTACGACCTCTCTAGCAAAGCGGTAGCGGTTCTCAAAGCTGCCGCCGTACTCGTCGGTACGCTTATTAAAGAATTCAATTGCAAACTGGTCAAGAAGATATCCCTCGTGAACCGCGTGAACCTCAACACCGTCAACGCCGGCATCCTTACAGAGCTTTGCAGTCTTTGCAAACGCTTCGATAATTTCGTGAATCTGCTCTACGGTCATCTCGGGACATTCGATATCGTGTGCCCAACGGGATTTCTGAGGCGAGGGAGAAGCGAGCTCGTGCGAGGTGTCAAGGATAGGCTTGATAAGAGCGCGGGTGAATTTATTCTTATGTAAGGGCGCTACGAGCTCGGTTATCGCCCAAGAGCGTCCCATACCTGCGGTAAGCTGAATAAAGAGCTTAGCACCGGTTTTATGAATTTCCTCCATGAAAACCTTTAAGTCCTCAAACATTTTCTTATTCTGCCAGAGCCACTTGCCCCAAAAGGTGTCGCGAAGGGGCGCAATACCGGGAATGATAAGACCTACGTTGTTTTTCGCTCTTTCAAGGAATAGCTTTGCTGCTTCCTTATCGAAGTGACAGCCCGTAAGCTCAAACCAGCCGAAAAGCGACGTGCCGCCCATCGGGCACATAACTATACGGTTTTTGATTTCGACGTCTCTGATTTTCCAAGGCGTAAAGAGCGCCTCGTACTTTTTATCCGTTACGTTCATTTTAAGAGTTCCTTTCTTAGAGTTGGTTATTTTTTAACATATGATTATTATACCATAAAGCATATACTTTGTCAAGGCGGCGCACTACCGGTAATTAGCAATTGGCGGTTAACCTATTATTGTGTTACGCTTCATAATAAAAATAGGAAAACCGCAGTTTTCCACCTTGATTTTTCAAAAAATATAAACTTTCGGCAGAGGCACAGCCTATACCTCTGCCGCTTTTTATTCGGTCATGCCTAAAAACAGCCTCTCACTCAACGGTCACGGATTTAGCAAGATTTTTCGGGCGGTCTATGTCCGCGCCGCGCAGCCTTGCACACTCATAGGCGAGAAGCTGTACAGCAAGCGCTGAGGAAAAGATTTTAGCCGCAAGAGACGTGTCAGATAGCTCCAAAACCGCGTCGGCAAGGTGGCGGGAATTTTTCTTTGATGTCAGGAGAACCGTATATCCGCCGCGCGCCATAACCTCTCTCAGATTACTCACGAGCTTGTCGAAAACCGACTCCTCGGTAGCAAGCGCTACCGTCGGCACGCCCTCCTCTACAAGCGAGATTGTTCCGTGCTTTAATTCTCCTGCGGCATACGCCTCGGAATGAATGTAGGAAATCTCCTTTAACTTTAGCGAGCCCTCCATTGAAACCAAATAGTCAATGCCGCGACCGATGTAAAAAAGATTATTACTGCCGCATATTTTCTCGGCAATTTTCTTGATTTCCGCAATGTTGTCTATCATTTCCTTTGCAGCGGCAGGCGCTTCTGCAATCAATTTCTCCGTGTGAGATTTAGCTTCATTTTCGCTAAGCTCACCGCGGATATAGCCCATAAAAACCGCTATAAGATAGAGGACGGCAAGCTGTGTCGTATAGCCCTTTGTCGTCGCCACGGCAATCTCAGGGCCTGCGTGGGTATAGAGGCAAAAATCTGCCTCACGCGCTATCGTGGTAGCGGTTGCGTTAACTATTCCGAGTGTCTTCTTCCCTGCCGATTTTGCGTATCTCAGCGCCGCTATTGTGTCTGCAGTCTCACCCGACTGCGATATGACGATAACAAGCGTATCCCGTGCCGTTACGGGCGGAAAATATCTGTACTCCGAGGCTATATGCACGGTCGTCGGTATTTTAGCGAATCGTTCTATTAAGGTAGCTCCGACAAGTCCCGCGTGCATTGCCGAGCCGCAGGCAACTATCTCAAGTGCTTTGACTGAGAAAAATAGCTCAGCGTCAACACCGTCGCCCGAAAGATATGGCAGACCGTCACGCACGCGCCCTGCAAGAGCTGCTGAAATAGCCGTAGGCTCCTCGTGTATTTCCTTTAGCATAAAATGCGGATATCCGGAGAGCTTTGCGCGCTCGGGAGTTAGGTCGGTTGTTTGCCAATCCACAATCTCACACTCACCCGAGGCGGTAACGATATTTACACCGCTCTCCCGTATTACAGCAATTTCCCCCTCAGAAAGATTGCAGTATCTTCTCGTAAAGGGCAAAAGCGCCGTGATATCAGATGCAAGATATCCGCCGTCCTCAGCGATACCTAAAATAAGAGGACTGCCGTGTCTTACGGCGTATATTTCTCCGTCGTAACCGTCAAAAAGCACCGCAAAGGCAAAGGAACCCGCAAAGCGCGCTATGGCAGCATTGATTGCCGCCGCGGGCTCTTTATGTCTTTTATATTCCTCGTCAACCACCGCTGCGGCAACCTCGGTGTCGGTCTCGGAAAGGAATACACTGCCGTTTTCCGATAGCGCCGCACGCAGCTCTCCGTAGTTTTCGATTATGCCGTTGTGAACGAGTGTGACGCATCCCACTCGCTGTGGATGCGCATTGGTATCCGTGGGCGCGCCGTGAGTTGCCCAACGAGTGTGCCCTATCGCCGCAGAGGAGTTATCAATAGGCGAAGCCTCAAGCCTCCGCGAGAGCTCACCCACTCTGCCCTGCGTCTTTAAAATCCTAACGCCGTCCTCAGCCATAGCCGCAAGGCCTACCGAATCGTAGCCGCGGTATTCAAGCACGGAAAGTCCCTCCAATATTTTATCAACACCCGACACCTTGCCCGAGTAGCCTATTATTCCGCACATACGCTTTCTCCTTTAAAATATACTTGTTTTCATTGAATTACGTAAGATTATAACAGTATATTTAGATTGTGTCAATATGGTGAATTCTCTTGAAAATCAAGGGATTTTGCTGTTTGCAGTGTTTTTTGAAATTGCGTCCTCGCACGTTTTTAAATCAGCCTATTCAATATTCGAAAAAAGGACGGAAAATGAAAAAATCAGGGTAGAAAACACAAAAACACGTTTTCGAAAATAAAGGAAAAGAAAAATTTTTGTAAAAATAAAAAAGCCCGTGAAATTCACGGGCTCGGGAGCTTTATCCCATTTTTTCGGAGAGCTTAGCTCCGCCAAGGAGGTGAAAGTGCAGATGGCGCACCGACTGACAGCCGTCCTCACCGACGTTGGTTATCACGCGATAGCCGTTTGTAAGTCCGAGAGCCTTTGCTACAATCGGTATAGCGGAAAAAATGTGTGCGACAATATCAGCGTTTGCACCTGAAATCTCGTCTGCCGATGCAATATGCTCCTTAGGCACGATAAGAACGTGCTGTGGCGCCATAGGATTTATGTCACGGAAGGCATAGCAAAAGTCATCCTCGTAAACCTTACCGGACGGAATTTCACCGTTTATGATTTTACAAAATAAGCAGTCCATAATTACCTCACTTTCTTTCCTTCATTTTAACATACAGAACGTGAAAAAGCAATAGAAAAAAGATATCTCTTGACCTTTTTTGAAAATATGTTATAATAAAGTAGTAACTATTATCAAGAGGAGTGAAAGATGCTTATAGGCTTACCGAGTGTTGACACTGTCACGGATATGTGGCAAAGGCTTGCACGCGAGAGTCGTCCTATCGTGGTCTACGGTATGGGCAACGGCGCGGATAAGCTTTTTTCGCGCTTCTCAGATTACGGTATTACGGTCTCTGACGTCTTCGCCTCCGACGGCTTTGTACGCGGTCACAGCTACCGCGGCTTCAGAGTGAAATCATATGCGGAAATCTCAGAGACCTACCCCGATTTCGTAATAGTCGTTTCCTTTGCCTCACGGCTTCCCGAGGTCATAGATTACATAAAAATGCTATCCGAAAAGCACGACCTCTATATTCCAGATATGCCCGTTGACGGCGGTGAATATTTTGATAAAGCCTTCTATAACGACCACGCAGAAGAGCTTTGTGCGGCTATGAATTTACTTTGCGACAGTGAATCAAAAAGGCTCTTTTCCGAGATAGTTAACTACAAGATTTCAGGCGATATCCGCTATCTTGGCACCACTGTAGCAACGGACGAGATGTACTCCTTTTTAACGCAGAAATCCGTGCGCATCGCGATAGACGCGGGTGCTTACAACGGAGATACTGCGCGTGAGATGAAGCAGTATTTCGGCAACCTAAAAAAGATATATGCAATAGAACCTGATATACGAAATTTTAAAAAACTTCTCAAATATTCTGAGGCAGAAACCAATATTGAGGTTGTACCGATAAACGCTGCCGTTGCCGAAGGCGACGGCGTTACGGCATTTTCCGTCAGCGGAAACCGCAATTCCTCGATATCCTCAACGCCCTCGTTTGAGCACGCGGACGGAGAGATAAAAACAGTAGCGCTCAATGCTGTCACGGACGAAAAGGTCGATTATATCAAATACGACGTTGAGGGCGCGGAATACGCGGCTCTTCTCGGCTCGCTTGAAATCATAAAGCGCGACAGGCCCATGCTGCTTGTATCACTCTATCATAAGAGTTCCGACCTATATCGGCTGCCGCTATTCTTAAGCAATGAGCTTTCCGGCTATCGCTTTTATCTCTGTAGACTTAAGTGCATTCCCGCATGGGAGCTCAACCTTATTTTAATCCCTGAAGAAGTATATGAAAGGAACGAGAAATGAAAAGACCGGAGCTACTCTCCCCTGCCGGAAATTTTGAAAAAATGAAGGCGGCAATACTCTACGGCGCTGATGCGGTTTACCTCGCGGGCGAGCATTTCGGTATGCGTGCCGCAGCCGACAATTTTTCTGTCGAAGAGCTTAAGGAGGCCGTAGACTACGCTCACTGCCGCGGTGTAAAGCTATACCTCACGGTTAACACTATGCCGAGAGAGGACGAATATCCCGCACTTCGTGAATATCTTATCTCGCTCCGTGAGGTAAAGCCTGATGCGCTAATCGTTGCAGACGTGGGCGTTATGGCGCTCGTGCGCGAGATATTGCCGAGTATGGAAATACACGTATCAACACAGGCAAACGCTGTCAGTGCCGCCGCGGTGCGCGCGTGGGCCGCGCTCGGTGCAAAGCGCGTGGTGCTTGCAAGAGAGCTCTCCCTCGATGAAATACGCGCGATAAGAGCGGCGGTACCCGAGGATATCGAGCTTGAGTGCTTTATCCACGGCTCGATGTGCATATCCTACAGCGGCAGATGTCTTCTCTCCGGTCATATGATAGGCCGAGATGCAAACCGCGGTATGTGCGCTCAGCCGTGCAGGTGGAACTACACAATACGCGGCTATGAAATAGAAGAAGAAAAGCGTCCCGACTGCAAGATGCCTATCGAAGAGATTTGCGGTGAGACCTTTATTATGGCAAGCCGCGACACCTGCACCATAGAGCACATTCCCGAGCTTACCGAAGCAGGTATCAACTCCTTTAAGATTGAGGGACGAATGAAATCGGCGTACTATACCGCGGTCGTCACGAATACTTATAAAATGGCGCTTGATTCTTATTTCTCGGGCAGCTACGAATACAACCCCGATTGGTACCGAGAGCTGTGCTCGGTTACACACCGCGAGTACGCGACGGGCTACTATTTTTCCGACTCGCGCACCGATGCAAATCTCGTATCCGATAACGGATATACGAAGGAAAAGGCGTATCTTGCCGTTGTCACCGAGTACGATGAAAAAACGCGACTTGCAAAGGTCACACAGCGCAACAAGATGACGCTTGGCGAGCCTGTTGAATTACTCACCCCCGGCAAGTGCGGTGAGGCGATAGAGGTAACGGCACTTCTCAACGAGGCGGGTGAGGAAATTACCTCTACCCCGCACCCCTATATGACGTTTTATATGAAGGCTGACCGCCCGCTTTCCCCCGGTGATATACTCAGAGCGGCAACCGTAGATTAAGGAGATTAGTATGGACTTTTTTGAGATTTTAAAGGCGATAATCCTCGGTATAGTCGAGGGTATTACAGAATGGTTGCCCGTCAGCTCCACAGGACATATGATACTCGTTGACGAGTTTATGAAGCTCTCGGTCTCAGCGGACTTTATGGAGATGTTCCTCGTGGTTATTCAGCTTGGCGCGATTTTGGCAGTGCCGGTCTTGTTTTTCGACAAGCTCAACCCCTTTACAAAGAAAAAAAGCGACACTGAGCGCAAAAAGACTCTCTCGCTTTGGTGTAAGGTTATTGTCGGTGCTATTCCGGCGGCAATTATCGGTCTTATACTCGACGATATCTTTGACACCTACTTCTACAACTACGTCGTTGTATCGATAGCCCTTATCGTTTACGGCGTTGCGTTTATTCTTATCGAGAAGCTGCGCAAGGACAAATCGCCGAAAACCCAAGACGTATACGACCTCACCTACGGTGACGCGCTTAAAATCGGCGCGTTTCAGGTGCTCTCGCTTATCCCCGGCACCTCACGCTCAGGCTCGACGATACTCGGCGGTATGCTCTCGGGTGTATCGCGCTCAGCATCGGCTGAATTCTCATTCTTTATGGCAATCCCCATTATGCTCGGTGCATCGGGACTTAAGCTGCTCAAGTACCTCCTTGACGGTGGTATCCCGACGGGTAATGAGATACTTCTTCTACTTATCGGTATGGCGGTATCCTTCCTCGTTTCGCTTTTCGCGATAAAGTTCTTAACCGATTTCGTAAAGAGACACGACTTTGCCCCATTCGGCATCTACCGCATAGCGCTCGGTATTGCCGTTATCGGTTATTTCGTATCGAAAGCCCTCTTTGCATAAAAAATAAAAGAGCCGCAAACCGCGGCTCTTTTATTTGGTGGCAGGAAAAATTAAACCTTTTCCTTAACCTTTGCTGCCTTACCGACTCTCGAACGGAGATAGTAGAGCTTCGCACGGCGAACCTTCGCCTCGCGGAATACTACAATCTTCTCTACGTTGGGAGAATGAAGGGGGAAGGTCTTCTCAACACCTACACCGTAGGAAACGCGTCTTACGGTAAAGGTCTCGGAGATTCCGCCGCCGTGCTTGGCAATAACGGTACCCTCGAACATCTGAACTCTTTCCTTCTCACCCTCGACGATCTTAACGTAAACCTTTACGCCGTCGCCGATGCCGAACTTAGGAACTTCGGTCTTAAGCTGCTCGCTAACAAAAGCCTGGATCTTTTCCATTTATGGCCTCCTTCAAACTTCGGATGTTCGTACAGAGCATTGCAGAGGACCATCCTGATAATACACCGGTATGCAAAAATGCATAAGCACAGTTATGGCTATTATAGCATAAGGTTTTCAAAAAATCAAGACTTAATATTAATTTTTCCAAACTTTTTTAAAAAAGGTTGAAATATAATCGTGAAGATGCTACAATTGATGTGTAAGCACATAGAATATTAGAAGGGATTTTATATATGAAGCTATTGATTGCATCGGATTTACACGGTGACCTCGTGTCCTGTGAGGCTTTAATAGAGAAATTTCACGAAAACAGCTGCGATAGGATTTTATTTCTCGGTGATATACTCTACCACGGACCGAGGAACGACCTGCCAAAAACCTACAATCCGAAAGGAGTCATAGCTCTGCTTAATTCCTACGCAGAAAAAATCACCTCTGTGCGCGGCAACTGCGACGCGGAGGTTGACGAGATGGTGCTCGACTTCCCTGTCCTTGCGGATTATGCTGTTTTTAACCTTGACGGTATGACGGTATTTGCAAGCCACGGCCATCACTACTCACCCGACACACCACCGAAGCTCTCCGAAGGTGAGATAATGCTCGGCGGACACACGCATCTTTACGGAGTGAAGGATTTCGGTAATAAAAACCTATACTTAAATCCCGGCTCGGTATCAATACCCAAGGGCGGAAACCCAAAAACCTATATGATTTACGAAAACCGCAGCTTTATCATTAAGGATTTCTTCGGAAATATTTTGACAGAGGTAAAGCTCTGAGAAGTTAAAAACCCCGGAAGGTAAATTGCAATTTAAATTTCGGAGGCTTTTATGGAATACGCATATTACAACGGGCGCTTTGGTGGACGTGAGGAAATTTTTATCCCTCTTTCCGACAGAGCGCTCTTTTTTGGCGACGGCGTTTACGATGCCGCCGTTGGAGGACACGGCAAAATCTTTTTGCTTGACGAGCATAACAAAAGACTTTATACGAACGCAGAAAAACTCGGAATTACACCGCCCGTCTCGGTCGATACGCTTAATAAAATCCTTTTTGAAGTAATTTTGCGCTCGGGGCTTTCGGAATACTTCCTCTACGTACAGTTTTCAAGAAGCAAGCCACAGCGCACACACTCCGCTGTGGGAGCAAGCACAAGCCTCTTGGTTACGGTTTCGGACTGGTCGCTTCCTTCACCCGACAAGCGCATCTCATTAATAACGGCAGAGGATTTAAGGTATCAGTACTGCAACATAAAAACGGTAAATCTCTTGCCTGCCGTAATTGCTTCCACGAGAGCCGAGGAGTGCGGTGCTGACGAGGCGGTATTCCATAGAGGTGCCACTGTTACCGAGTGCGCGCACTCAAATATCTCAATACTAAAGAGCGGAGCTCTTATAACTCACCCTGAGTCTCCGCATATTCTACCCGGTATAACCCGCAGGCACTTAATTGATGCGGCAAAGAGCCTTGGTGTTCACGTCCTCGAGCGTCCGTTCACCTTAGAGGAGCTATTCTCTGCCGATGAAGTGATAGTAAGCAGCACGACGAAGCTTGTGATTTCCGCAAAAACCATCGACGGACAGCGCGTTGGCGGTGGTGACACGAGGACTTTTTCACTGCTTCGGACGGCAGTATGTGAAGAATTTAACAATTATATGTGTAATTAATTGTACAGAATAAACGAATTTTCAAGTTTATGAAGCAAAATTCGATTTCCTCTTGAAAATGCGTCGCGTGCGTGTTATAATATAGTAGTAATATTATGCGCCTGTCAGCTGTGCGCATATAAAAGGAGGAAAAAATATGCTGAAAAAGCTTTCCAGTATTCCCTTTAACGGAACTGCGGAGCAGGAAGCCAAGCTCATGGCTGTTATCGAAGCAAACAAGGGCGACGCAAGCCGTCTTATGGCAGTTATGCAGCAGGCTCAGGACATTTACGGTTATCTTCCCATCGAGGTGCAGTCTATGATTGCCGACGGTATGGGAGTACCGCTTGAGAAGGTTTACGGTGTTTCCACCTTCTACGCTCAGTTCTCGCTTACCCCCAAGGGTGACCACCACATCTCGGTTTGTCTTGGTACCGCCTGCTACGTTAAGGGCTCCGGTGACATCTATGACAAGCTCCAGGAGGTTCTCGGTATCGCGGGTGATGAATGTACCCCTGACAGAAAGTTCTCTCTCACTGCTTGCCGTTGCATAGGTGCCTGCGGTCTTGCTCCTGTCCTCACCGTAAACGAGGAGGTCTACGGCCGTCTTGATGCCAGTGACGTTGACGGTATCATTGCAAAATACAACTGATTTTCCCTGTCTAATCTATAAACAAGGAAGCCAAATTACATGAAAATCAATAAAATTCAAGAACTACTTGAGGCCGAGGTGCACTGCTGCGAGGATAAGCTCGACCGTGACGTGTGCTCGGTTTTCGGCTGTGACCTGATGAGCGACGTTCTCGCTTACGTAAGCGACCAGCCCGTGCTGCTGACCGGTCTGGTAAACCCTCAGGTTATCCGTACCGCCGTGATGATGGATATGGTGTGCATCGTATTCATTCGCTCGAAAACTCCAACGAAGGAAATGCTCGAGCTGGCGCGCGAGAGCGGAATCGTCGTTATGAGCACCGATATGACTATGTACACCGCTTGCGGTAAGCTATATTCCAACGGTCTTGTAAACGACACGAGAATCGGATAATGAGCGAAGAATTGGTTTTCCGTTTTACAGTTGACGGCGACGATTTTACGTCTGCCGGTCAAGCCTCAGTACAGGTCAAGAAGAATCTGCGCCAGCTCGGTCTATCAGCAGAGATTATAAAGCGAGTTTCGGTTGCTATGTACGAGGGAGAAATCAATATGGTTATTCACGCGGGCGGCGGCACTGCCGAGGTGCGCGTATGTGAGGGCTATATTGAGATTGTACTTGATGACAAGGGTCCCGGCATCAAGGACATTGAGCTTGCTATGCAAGAGGGCTATTCCACCGCGACGGAAACAATCCGCGCGCTCGGCTTCGGTGCCGGAATGGGTCTTCCTAATATGCGAAAATACACCGACTATATGGATATTTCATCAACGGTCGGAGTTGGGACCAAAATTGTAATGAGAGTTAATTACTAAGGTGGCTTTATGTATTCTTACGAGCACTCGGTCCTCCTCGATGAGAGCAAGTGCACAGGCTGTACCACCTGCTTAAAGCATTGTCCCACCGAGGCAATCAGAATCAGGAACGGTCACGCAGTCATCAACTCCGAAAGGTGCATTGACTGCGGCGAGTGCATCCGCGTCTGCCACAACAAGGCTAAGAAGGCGGTCTGCTCGAAGCTCTCCGATATGGACAGATTCAAATGGAAGATAGCTCTTCCTGCGCCTACCCTGTACGGTCAGTTTGACAATCTTGACGACGTAGACTACGTTCTCGACGGTCTTATGCAAATCGGCTTTGACGACGTTTACGAGGTCTCGAAGGCTGCGGAGCTCGTTTCGGCATATACACGCTCCTATCTTAAAAGAGATGACGTAAAAAAAACGGTTATAAGCTCGGCTTGTCCGGTAATCATGCGTCTTATCGGTCTCAGGTTTCCGACCCTTGAGGAGCATATCGTGAATATTCTGCCCCCTATGGAGGTAGCGGCGAGACTTGCGAAGGAGCGCGCACATAAAGAGCACCCCGAGCTTTCTCCCGAGGATATCGGCGTGTGCTTCATATCCCCCTGCCCCGCAAAGGCGAGCTACGTAAAGAACGGCTTTGCTTCTTACAAGAGCGCAGTCGACGAGGTCGTATCAATCAGCGATATATATTTTCTTCTCATTAGTAAAATGCGCAAGGACAGGGACATCCGTCCCTTATCCGAATCAGGCAGAATAGGTCTTGGCTGGGCGAGAAGCGGCGGTGAGGCTACCGCCATTCTGAACGACGATTACCTGGCAGCAGACGGAATAGACAACGTCATTCACGTGCTCGACCAGATGGAGAACGGAAATATTCCGCCTCTTGATTTTATCGAGCTGAACGCCTGCACCGGCGGCTGCGTTGGAGGAGTTCTGACAATACAGAATCCCTTTATCGCAAAAGCGCGCTTGCAATCGCTAAGGCGCTATCTTCCGGTATCGCGAAATCAGATTGATAAGGATTCCACCGACGTCCCGAGGGAATATACATTCTCTGATATGCCGAAATATCACCCCCTTGCAAGGCTCAGCGACAGCCTTACCGAATCTATGCGAATGATGAGTGAAATACATAAGCTTCGCGAGATTCTGCCCGGTATTGACTGCGGCTCATGCGGTGCTCCGACCTGCCGTGCCTTTGCCGAGGATATTGTCACGGGCCACTCCACGGTTGACGACTGTCCGATAAAGACGGTCGCCGAGCTCAAAAAAGAGAAAGGGCTTAGAGATGACGGTAAATAAGCTTATCGATACGGCAGCTCTCGCACCGCTTGCGGTAACCGACGGCGAGCGAGAAATTAACGGCGTTTACGTCGGCGACCTGCTCAGCTGGGTTATGGGCCGCGCCTCGGCGGATAACGCCTGGATAACTATTATGTCAAACGTAAACGTGATAGCGGTTGCCTCGCTTCTTGATCTCTCCTGCGTTATACTCGCAGAGGGAGTGACGCTTGAAGACGACGTGCTTCGCGTTGCGAGTGAGAAGGGCGTGAATATCCTTGGAAGCGGTCTGCCCATTTACGAAACGGCAAAGCTTTTAGCAGGTATTCTCAAATGAGTCGCTTCTACTACGACCTTCACACCCACTCTTGTCTTTCCCCATGTGCGGACGAGGACAACACACCGAACAATCTGCTCGGCATGGCCTCCCTCTCGGGGATAGATATTCTTGCGCTCACAGACCACAACAGCTGCAAGAACTGCCCTGCCCTTTTTCGCGCGGCGGAAAGATACGGTGTAATACCCGTTGCGGGTATGGAGCTTACAACCTCAGAGGACATACACGTCGTTTGTCTTTTCGAAACCCTCTCCGACGCTATGGCGTTTGATGAGGAAATAGCGAAGCGACGCGTGCTTATAAAAAACCGCCCCGATATTTTCGGTGAGCAGCTTATACTCGACGGCGACGACAACGTTATCGGCAAGGAGGAGCACCTGTTAACCAACGCTACCACCGTTTCGATAGAGGATGTGCCTGCGCTCGTAGCAATGTATAACGGCATTTGCTACCCTGCCCACATTGACAGGTCAAGCAACGGGATAATCGCCATTCTCGGTACTCTGCCGCCTACGCCGCATTTTGACTGCGTAGAGATACGCTCTCCCGAGCTTGTCGGAGAGTACTGCGAAAAATACGACCTTAGCGGAAAGCAGATAATCGTGTCCTCTGACGCGCATATGCTGACCGACGTTCACGACAAAGATAGCTACCTTGAGCTTAGTGCCGACCGACAGGACGGCGGCGCCGTACGGCGCGAGCTTATAAGGCTGCTCGGGAGGCGATAATGAAGGAGCTTTCGCTAAACATTCTCGATATTACCGAGAATTCGGTCAAGGCGGGCGCAACGCTCACCGAGATAACCGTTGACGAATCCGACGATACCCTGACGATTACGATTGCCGATAACGGCTGCGGAATGAGTACCGAGGTTATAGCGTCGGTTTCAAATCCGTTCTACACCACGCGCAAAACGCGCAGGGTCGGACTCGGTATTCCGCTTCTTGTGCTCGCGGCAGAGCAAACCGGCGGTACGGTCAGAATTTCGTCAAGGACACGCGAGGAGTTCCCCGACTCGCACGGCACGACAGTCGTCGCAACGTTTTATAAAAATCATATCGATTTCACCCCGCTTGGCGACGTGGCTGCAACTCTGCAAACGCTCGTGCAGGGTCACCCCGACGTGGATTTCAAATTTGTTCACAGAAAGGGCGACGGTGAAATTATGATGGACACCCGCCAAATGCGCGAGGTGCTCGAGGGGATCCCCCTCGACTCCTTTGAGGTTATATCCTGGCTTGGCGATAGCCTCAGGGAGCAATATTCGGATTTTTAATATATAGAAATATATAAATTTAGTGCTAAATTGAAAGGAAAAGTCTATGAAATCTTTGGCTGAACTTAAAGCAATCAAAGACAGAATGAAGGACAAGGTTGTTCTTCGCGAGGGCTCGAGCGACGTGCGCGTTGTCGTAGGTATGGCTACCTGCGGTATTGCGGCAGGCGCAAGACCCGTGCTTAATGCTTGCGTTGCAGAGGTTAACGCAGCAGGGCTCGCAGACACGGTTACCGTAACTCAGACAGGCTGCATTGGCCTTTGCCAGCTTGAGCCTATAGTTGAGGTATTCGAGGCGGGCAAGGAAAAGGTTACCTACGTAAAGATGACTCCCGAAAAGGTAAAGACGGTCGTTGAGCGTCACCTCAAGGGCGGAAACGTAGTTACCGAGTTCACAGTTTCATCTACTAACTAATCGGAGGTCTAATAATGATTCGTTCACATGTTCTTGTTTGTGGCGGTACAGGCTGTACCTCCTCCGGAAGCCAGTCTATTCAGACTGCTTTCGAAGAAAACATTAAGGCCTTTGGCCTTGCTGACGAGGTCAAGCTCGTTCAGACCGGTTGCTTCGGTCTTTGCGCTCTCGGTCCTGTCGTTATCATTTATCCCGACGGAACCTTCTACAGCCGTGTAGAGCCTAAAGACGTAAAGGAAATCGTTGAAGAGCACCTTCTCAAGGGTCGTGTGGTTGAGCGTCTTGTTTACGCTGATACCGGCGCTGAGGAGATTGTCGAGAAGGCAAGCGTGTCTCTCGGCGACACTGCGTTCTACAAATCGCAGAAGCGTATCGTGCTTCGTAACTGCGGTGTTATCAACCCCGACGATATCGAGGAATACATCGCAATGGACGGCTATGCAGCACTCGGTAAGGCGCTCACCGAGATGACCCCCGAGGAGGTTATCAAGGTAGTTTCGGATTCCGGTCTTCGTGGCAGAGGAGGCGGCGGCTTCCCCACCGGTCGTAAGTGGGCTCTTTGCGCTCCCAACAAGGCTGACCAGAAGTACGTTGTATGTAACGCCGACGAGGGCGACCCCGGAGCGTTCATGGACCGTTCCATTCTCGAGGGTGACCCCCACTCTGTTATCGAGGCTATGGCAATCTGCGGCTACGCTATCGGCGCGACCAAGGGTTACGTTTACGTAAGAGCCGAGTATCCTATTGCAGTTACCCGTCTTCAGCACGCAATCGACCAGGCTAAAGAATACGGCCTTCTCGGTAAAAATATTTTCGAGTCCGGCTTTGATTTCGACCTTGAAATCAAGCTTGGCGCGGGCGCGTTCGTCTGCGGCGAGGAAACCGCGCTTATGACCTCTATTGAGGGCAATCGCGGTGAGCCGAGACCCCGTCCTCCCTATC
>JAZNHD010000034.1:0-5346 GCA_045576815.1 Eubacteriales bacterium | reverse complement strand
AGCAATGGCATATCATCACGCTTTAGCGTGTATCTCATCCGCTTTGACGAGCCTATCTCGTCAAAGCGAGCATATCATCAGCCGTAGGCTGTATCCGCTTTCGCAATGATGATATACAATGCTCCGCATTGATGATATGCAATTCCTTGCGGAATTGGTGATATACACGCCTCGCGGCGCGATTGTGATGCAAAGGCTTACTCTATTAACTTCCATTGCGCTGAAAAGCTTATATCGAAGTGGCGCTGTATGTAAACCATAACCTCAACCTCTATTTCCGCAGGCCACTCGCCTCTCTCTATCATCTCGAGCTGCTGCACAGTGATATGAATTCGCTCTGCCATTTCCTGCTTTGTGAGATTATTCCTCTTTCTTAAGGTGGCAATATTTTTCATAAAAATTTCAATTTCACGCATTGTTTTTCTCCTTTTTTAGAACTTATAAGTACTATAATATGATTTTAACACATTTTTGTGCTATTGTCAATATAGTACTTAAAAATACTACGGAGGAAGGGTATGCATTTAAAAAGGCTAAAGGATTTACGCGAGGACCGCGACGTTAAGCAAAAAGAGGTTGCCGCGCTTTTGGGGATTCAACAAACAGTATATTCGAGATACGAAAGAGGTTTTCAAACAATACCGCTTGAGCACCTTGTAAAATTAGCAGACTTTTACGGTGTTTCGTTAGATTACATTTTAGAAAGAGAAGATAAACCACATTAATACCCCTTGTTTTGAAAAAAACGCCCTGCAAGCTCGCAGGGCGTTTTTTTCATTTTACCGAGTGAACGAGGCTGTCGGCAATCCTGCCCACTGTCACGCTGTCACGCAGTGTGCCGCGGCAGAAATCCGAAAAGGCTTCTACAACGGCGCGGGCGGTATCTTTTGGCGTGCCGCCGTTCTTTATAAAGGCGTAAAGATGGGGGGCCGTGTCAAGAATTTCGCGGTAATCGGCTGCGTTTTGCTCAATACGCTTTAAGAATTTAGTATCCCTCTCGGGTGAGGTGTCGGCATCACGTCGCGCCCTGAGCCTTTCTTCCATCACCGAAATATCGTCATAGATATATACCGAGCAGGCGGACACGAGAGGCGAGCGCGAGAGCGAGGCAACTCCCTCTCTGTCAAGAATTAAAAGCGGAATTTTGCCCTCGCGCGCGATACGCTCTATCTCGGAGTGCAGTGTGCCGTAGTATGCGCCTGCGTACTCGGTATATTCAAGCACCTCTCCCGAAGAAATACGCCGCTCGAACTCAAGGCGCGAGAGATAGATGTACTCGGAGTCGTAGCCGTCGCCCCTCGCCACCCTCGTAGTTGCCGAGCGTGAGAGCGAAAAGCGGCTATCCGTGTTAAGAATTTCGTGCGCTACGGTGGTTTTACCAACGGCAGAGGGACCCGCGATAACGAGTAGCTTTATCATTACTTTTTAGGGATAAGCACTTCCATACCGCCCATATAGGGACGAAGTGCCACGGGGATTTTAACCGAGCCGTCTGCCATAAGATTGTTCTCAAGGAAGGCTATAAGCATTCTCGGCGGTGCTACGACGGTATTGTTAAGGGTGTGTGCAAGGTATGTGCCGCCCTCGCCCTTAACTCTGATTTTAAGTCTTCTCGCCTGTGCGTCACCGAGGTTCGAGCAGGAGCCGACCTCAAAATACTTCTTTTGTCTTGGCGACCACGCCTCAACGTCAACCGACTTGACCTTAAGGTCTGCAAGGTCACCCGAGCAGCACTCAAGCGTTCTTACGGGGATATCGAGGGTGCGGAACATATCAACGGTGTTCTGCCAGAGCTTATCGAACCAAGCCTTCGAGTCCTCGGGCTTGCAGACGACTATCATCTCCTGCTTTTCGAACTGGTGGATACGGTAAACACCGCGCTCCTCTATACCGTGCGCGCCCTTCTCCTTACGGAAGCAGGGAGAGTAGGAGGTGAGGGTGTAAGGCAGCTCTGCCTCGGGGATTATCTGGTCGATAAACTTGCCTATCATAGAATGCTCCGAGGTGCCGATAAGGTAAAGGTCCTCACCCTCAATCTTATACATCATAGCGTCCATCTCGGCAAAGGACATAACGCCGGTAACGACGCCCGAGCGAATCATAAAGGGCGGAACGCAATAGGTGAAGCCGCGACCTATCATAAAGTCGCGCGCATAAGAAATAACCGCCGAGTGAAGTCTTGCAATATCTCCCATCAGGTAATAGAAGCCGTTGCCTGCGACGCGGCGCGCGCTATCGAGGTCAATGCCGAGGAAGCTCTCCATTATATCCGTATGGTAGGGGATTTCAAAATCGGGAGTGAGGGGCTCGCCAAAGCGCTCAACCTCAACGTTCTCGGAGTCGTCGCGTCCTACGGGGACGGTGTCGTCGATAATGTTGGGGATAGTCATCATTATCTTCGTGACGCGCTCGGAGAGCTCTGCCTCCTTCGCCTCACACGCCGCAAGCTCTGCCGCCTGCTCGGAGACGAGCTTCTTTGCCGCCTCGGCCTCTTCAAGCCTCTTCTGTCCCATAAGAGCGCCTATGGACTTCGAAATCTTATTTCTGTTAGCTCTTAAGTCGTCAGCGCGCTTCTTGTTCTGACGAAGCTCCTCGTCAAGCGCAATAACCTCGTCTACGAGGGGGAGCTTTGCGTCCTGGAACTTCTTTTTAATGTTCTCCCTTACAACGTCGGGATTCTCGCGCAAAAATCTGATGTCAATCATTTTCTATCTCCATTCTGCTGCCATACGGCAGCTACATAAAATATTAACGAATTTTCGGCACCGCTGCAAGCGGTGATTTGGATTAAGGCTCTAAATCACGGAAATTCAGGCGTGAAATGTACTTAACAAAGAATTTAATATTACTTTGATTTCACGCTATAACTCCTTTGTGTTTTTTACAAAATAAAAAAGAGCTACCGTCACCGAAATGGGACGAATAACTCCGTGTTGCCACCCAAATTACAGACCAAAGTCTATCACTCAAAGCTCTGTAAGGGGAGCGCCCCTCGGCTCGTCGCCGAAGCTCAGGAGGTGGAAAGCACCCTGCCCTGCCCGCTCACACCAACCGCGGACTCTCTGAAAAAGCAGCTGCTGCGCATTTTCTTCCGTCATTGCAAGACTATTATATACCACTTTCGGATAAATTTCAAGTGTTTTTAAAAAATATTTTATAAAGTGTTTTCCGACCGCTCTTTCGTTTGGAATAATCCCCCGACGTGTTGCATAATCTTCTATGAAACGTTTTTTCGGAGGAGAGGATATGAACGCAAGCAAGATATACAGTGACATAGCAAAGCGCACGGGCGGTGACATTTATATCGGTGTTGTCGGCCCTGTGAGGACGGGTAAATCTACCTTTATACACCGTTTTCTTGACACGGTGGTAATACCTAATATTGAAAACGAGTACGACAGAGAGCGCACACAGGACGAGATGCCTCAGAGCGCCTCGGGTAAGACGGTGATGACAACCGAGCCAAAGTTCGTGCCCGACGAGTCGGTGAAGATTTCCGTCGGAGACGTCGAGCTTAACGTCAAGATGGTCGACTGCGTCGGATATATGGTTGACGGTGCTCTCGGCGGCGAGGAGGACGGTGTCTCACGCATGGTTATGACGCCGTGGTCGGAAGAGGCTATGCCATTTCCTCGCGCGGCGGAGCTCGGCACAAGTAAGGTGATAGGCGAGCACGCGACAATCGCTATGCTCGTAACCACCGACGGCACGATAGCCGACATTCCGCGCGAGAGCTACGTTCCCGCTGAGGAGCGCGTTGTGCGCGAGCTTCGGGAGTCGGGCAAGCCGTTTGCAATAATACTCAACTCAAAAAATCCGAACAGCGACGAGGCGCACGCGCTTGCAGAGGAGCTTGAGAAAAAGTACGGAGTTTCGGTAGCGCTCGTATCCTGCCCCGAGCTCTCAGCAGAGGATTTTCGCGAGATACTCTCGCTTGTGCTTCGCGAGTTTCCAGTGCGCTCGCTCACCTTTACCCTGCCCGAGTGGACTCTCGCGCTGCCCGAGGGGCATGAGCTTTACAGCACCATTATCGAGGATATTTCCGCCTTTTCCGACGCTGTTACAAGGCTCGGTGACATTGACGGCACCTCTCTGCCTGCGAGCTTCACACTCACCTCTCTTGATGCCGGCGAGGGCACGGCAATAATCGACGTGCCCCTAAAGCGAGATGAGTATTTCAAGGCACTCTCGGAGATAACGGGACTTAACGTAAGCGACGAGCGTGAGCTCTTTATGCTTATGCGTGAGCTTGCAAAAATCAAGGAAAAGTACGACAAGGTGGCAGAGGCGCTCCGCGACGTAGAGGAAAAGGGCTACGGCATAGTTATGCCATCAAAGGAGGAGCTCACGCTTGACGAGCCCGAGCTGACAAGGCAATCGGGCGGCTACGGCGTCAAGGTAACGGCACGCGCTGACTCAATACATATGATTAAAACGGGTATAAAGGCAGACGTCTCACCCGTTATCGGCACTGAGGAGCAGTCAGCAGAGGTCGTGAAGTTCCTATCCGAAGAGTTATCCGAAAACCCGGACGGCGTATGGGAGTACAATATGTTCGGAAAGTCGCTTTACGATATGATAGGCGACGGAATGCGCGCGAAGCTCCTTCATATGCCCGACGACTCACGCGAAAAGCTCGGTGAGACACTCGGCAAGATTATCAACGAGGGCTCGAACGGACTGATTTGCATTTTGCTGTAAGATATTCGGCTCTCCCCGTCGGGAGAGCCTTTTTGTCACAATTTGGCTTTGAATTGGTTATTGACAAATAAAAAGATTTCGTGTATAATATTAGATACCTTCGGGGCCGCAATGGTTTCGACAGGGGTTATGAAGTACAATAAGCGTAGCGCGCCGGATAATCGCGTCAAAATGTCCAAAATTAAACAATAAACGACAACAAAACTGTTGCAATGGCTGCCTAATGGCAGTGCCGCGGCTTAATTTTGCCGCCCGTACCGTGAGGGAGGACTACGGCCCCCACCGTGCGTCAAATCAGTAGTGCACGTGAACCGAGAGTTGCTTTTGTATCGGTCACGGATTAAAAAGCTACCCTGACGGAAGCCTGTTAATCGGCGTTCTGATGTGGGAATTCTAAAAGATTAACTGCCTACGGAGAAGGTTGTGTGAATTGACCTTTGGACACGGGTTCAATTCCCGTCGGTTCCACCAAATAAAAAGAGGCACCCTGCGTGCCTTTTTTTATTTGACGGAGCCTCGGAATTGAACGCGCTCGCGCACCGTCGCTATGTATCGACAAGTTCTTGTTGCTAACGTATGAAAAACAGGTCTTTGAGCGCGAATCGGGGACAAAAAATTGACCGAGGGCGAGCTTTGAAAAGCAAG